>NZ_JBEXTX010000008.1:0-126528 GCF_040614175.1 Amycolatopsis sp. NPDC006131 | reverse complement strand
GGCCCGGCCAACGGACCGGTCCGCTGACCGGACCCGGCACTACGGGATGAGCACCGCGCGGCCGCGCACCCGCCCGGCCCGCAGGTCCGCCACCGCGGCGGCGGCGTCGGCCAGGTCGTACCGCTGCACGGCCACCTCCAGCTCACCGGCGGACAGCCGCTTCACCAGGTCACCGGCGATCTCCCGCGCCCGGCGCTCCCGCCGGATCATGTTGACCGGCATCAGCGCCACGTCGTCGAGGAGCCAGGACGGCAGGTCGACGCGCACCTCGGTGCCGGTCACGTAGCCGATCACCACCGCGCGGCCACCCGGCCGGACCCAGCGGGTGCGGGCCACGAGCCCGTCGCCGCCGAGGGTGTCGACCAGCAGGGACGCCGGGCGGTCCGCGGTCAGCCGGGCCGCGTCGTCCGAGTCCAGGCTCACGCCGCGCACCCCGTCCGGCAGGCCGGCCAGCTGGTCCGCGTGCCCGACGACACCGGTGACCTTCGCGCCCGCGAGCAGCGCCTGCTGGGCCACCATCGACCCGACCGCGCCGGCCGCGCCGACGACGACCACCTCTTCGTCCGCGCCCAGCCGGGCCACGTCATGCAGGGCCACGAACGCGGTGGTCGCCGGGACGAAGAACGTGGCCGCGACCTCGGGCGGCAGCGGGGACTCCAGCCGCCGCACGGCCTTGACCGGCACGCTCAGCCGCTCGCTCCAGGTGCCGTCGCGCAACAGGCCGAGACCGCCGCCACGCAGCATCACCTGCATCCCCGGTTCCAGACCGGAGTCCGCGTCGCACTCGAGCACCGTGCCCGCGCCCTCCACGCCGCCCGCGTAGGGCAGCGGGGGTTTGAGGTCGAAGTTCCCGCCCGCCACGGTGGTGTCCAGGTGCGCCACCGCCGCCGCCGTGATCCCGACCAGCACCTCGCCCGCGCCGCGCACCGGTTCCGGCACGTCGTCCACCACGGGCGCGGAGCCCCAGGCGTGGAACCGCGCCGCCCTCATCGGGTGGAAGCCTTGCGCAGGAACTCCAGGCTCAGCGGGTTGTAGCGGGCGGCCTGCTCGTGTTGCGGCCAGTGCCCGCAGTCTTCGAACAGCTCCAGCTGGGACCCCGGGATGTTCTCGTGCATCGCCGAGGCCTCGGGCACCTCGCCGAACGGGTTCTGCCGCCCCCAGACGATCAGCGTCGGCTGCGTGATGCGCGCGAGGTGCTCCGGCCGCAGCAGGTTGCGCTGTCGCCGTTCCATGTCCTGCAACGACAGGAGGTTGTCCACATTGGCCACGAACTCCGGCGTGTGGTAGATCGCGTGCCGGACCTCCACCAGCTCCTCCGTGGCGTTCTCCGCGCTCGCCATGAGCAGGCGCAGCCGCTTGCGGGTCAGCTCGACGTCGTCGGACTCCACCGCCTTGCGCGTGCTGGTGCGGATCCGGTCCATCACCTCGGGGTTGGCCACGGTGCCGCCCGCGCACAGCAGCTGCAGGCTGAGCACCCGCTCCGGCGCCTCGATCGCGGCCCGCGCGCCGACCCAGCCGCCGAGCGACTCGCCGACGATGTGCGCGGCCCGGATGCCCACCGCGTCGAAGTAGTCCAGGAGGTGACCGACGTAGTCGGCGATCTCGTAGGGGCGGGCCGGCTTGCCGGTGTAGCCGTGGCCGAGCATGTCGATCGCGTGCACGTCGAACTCGCTGTGCGCCACGATGTTGCGCGCGAACGCCTCCAGGTGCCCGCTGGTGCCGTGCAGGAACACGACCGCCTCGGCGTCCGGGTTCCCGGCGCGCAGGGTGCGGGTGGGCACGCCGGCGGCGTCGACGTACTCGACGCGGAAGGGGATCGGGCTCAGTTCGGTCCAGATGCTCACTGGTGCTCCTTGGTGTTGATGCGGTGGACCTGGGTGTTGCTGCCGGCGGCGAGCTTGCGCAGCGCCGCGACCGCGACGGCGGTCAGGGACAGGGCGAACAGGACTCTCATGCGGGAACCCCTTCTCCGACGAGGGAACGGAAGAAGCCGTCGACCACCGCGTGGTAGGCGTGCGGGCGTTCCTCCTGCGGGTGGTGCGAGACGTGGTCCATGACGTGCAGGTTCCCGTTCGGGACCATGCGTGCCAGCATCAGCGGGTAGTCGGGGGTGAGGAACGCGTCCTGCATGCCCCAGATGAACAACACCGGCGCCTGGATCCGGCCCAGTTCGTCCGTCAGGTCCTGCCAGTCGCCGCGCGGCGAGTCCGACATCGCGGCCAGCTCACGCTCGCCGGGGTCGAGGCTCTGCTGGTACCGCAGGTCCAGGGTCTCCTCGGGCAGCTTGTCCCCGTCGTACCACTCCAGGGTGGTGATGAGGTGGCGCATCTTCTCCCGCGTCGGGCCCTCGCCGCCGTAGTAGGCGTCGCGGGCGTTGCGGCCGCGGCGGCCGCCTTCGGGCAGCGGTGCGAGCGGGCCGTAGAAGACCGGCATGCTCCCGGTGACGACGAGCGAGCCCACCCGGTCCGGGTACTTCGCGGCGAGGTTGAGCGCGATCGTGCCGCCCCAGGAGTTGCACACGAAGTCGGCGCGCTCGACGCCGAGGGTGTCCAGCAGTGCCACGGTCTTGGCCGCGTGGTGGTCCCACATCGGCCCGGTGATGGGTGTCTTGGCGGAACGGCCGTACTGCTGGATGTCCACCAGCAGGCACCGCCGGTCCGCGGCGAACAGCGGCGCCACCGGCCCGAAGTCGCTCCACGCGGTGCAGCCGGGGCCGCCGCCGTGCAGGAACACGGTGTCCGGTCCGGAGCCGAGGTCGTGGTAGTGGTAGGTGATGCCGCCGGCCTCGGCGTAGTGGCTTTCCGGTGGTGGGGTCATGCTGCTTCCTTCCCGGTGGTGGACAGGGTCGTGCGCGCCAGCACCTCGCACAGGCGGCGCATCGCGCGCACGTCGACGGTGTTCATGCCGCGGCTGAAATCCACCTCGAACTCGTCGGAGGTGATCTTCGGCATCCCGACACGGGCCGTGGGGATGCCGCGGGCGCGCAGGATGTTGGCGTCGGTGGCGCCGCTGTTGTCCGGCACCGGCTCGTGCGGACGGCCCGAGGTCTGCTCCCACGCCTCGATCGCGGCACGCACGATCGGCGCGTCCGGCGGGGTGCTGGTGCCGGGGATCGCGAGCACCATCTCCAGGCCGAGAGCGGGGTCCAGCCCGGCGAGGAACGCGGCCAGTTCCCGTTTGACGGCCAGCGGCCTGGTGCCGGGCTCGATCCGCACGTCCAGCCGGATCCGGCACGCCGCCGGGGTGACCGCGAGCATCCGCTCCCAGCCCCCGGCGATCGAACCGATGACGCCCTGCGGCAGCGCGGTACCGGTGCGGTGCCGTGCCGGGTAGTCCGCCAGCCACTTCTCCAGGCGGGTCACGACGTCCGCGGCGGTGACGATCGGGTTGCGGTAGGGCAGCCGGTGCCTGCTGCCGGCGTAGGTGTGGATGCCGGGGACGGTGATCTCGAACCAGCACAGCCCGACCTCGTCGTGCGCGACGAAGTCGCCCGGCTTGGCGATCACCGCGTGGTCGGTGTGCCAGCCGCGTTCCAGCAGGAACGAACAGCCCGCGCCGTGCCCGGTGTTCGCCCGCGCCGGGTACCCCGGCGCCTCGATGGCGTTCGTGGGCATCCCGCCGGCGCCGAACGCCACCACGACGTCACCCGCCAGTTCGGGCCGCACCGCGCCCAGCGCCTCGGCCAGCACCAGCAGGCACGCGGCGTGTCCCTTCGGGTTGCTCGCGCCGAGGCCGGAGACGAACGGGCCTTCGTCCCGTGCTTCCGGGAGCATGTCCGGCCGCAGCTCCGGACCGATCCAGGGTACGTCCAGTTCGGACTGTCCCGTGGTGAGTGTGTCGATCGGCGCGTACAGCATCAGGTCCGCACCGCCGCCCGAGCCGGGGAGCCGGCCGACGGCGTTGGCCTGGAACTCGTCGAGGTGCTGGACCTGCGCGGCGAACCCGGCTGCCGCGAGCCGGGACGCGAGCAACCGCGCGAGCGGGGCTTCCCGGCCGGTGGGACTCGGCACGGCCGCGACCGCCCGCGCCGCCGCCCGCAGCCGGTCCTCGGTGATCTGCGCCAGCACCGCGTCGAGGGCGGTCACGGCCGGATCACCGCCACCCCCATCCCGGTCAGCCACTCCGGCATGGGGGAGTAGGCCAGCGCGCGGCCGGGGGCGAACCCGAGCGCGGCGGCCATCACGAGCCAGCTGCGCAGTTCCTGCCCGCCGTTGCCGGCGAGCTCGCCGATTTCCGCGGCGGTCATCGCGGTGTACTTCGCCAGCTCGCCGCGTTCCAGGTCGGCCAGGAAGGCCTCGTCGAACTCGGGGAACAGCACCGGGCGGGCAGCGGTGATGATCTCGCGGCGACGGCCGTCGTAGCGCTCCCAGTCGCCCCGCCCGTTGAGCCAAGCCTCCACGAGGAACTCCTCGTCCGCGCCCTCGGGCGCGCGCCAGTCGTCGGGCCAGGGCAGCTGGTGCGACAGCCCGCCCGACGCGATCACGACCACCCGCAGGTCCGCCGGCAGCGCCTCGATGGCGGCGGTGAGGTTGCGGCCCAGTTCGGCGCAGCGGTCCGGGCGCGGCAGCGGTGCGGCGAACACGTTGACCACCAGCGGCACCACCGGCACGTCGATGCCGTCGAGCAGGTACTGGATCGCGTGGGTCTGGCCGTGGTCGATCTGCAGGCGCGCGGAGATCGCGACCTCGGTGCCCCGCTCGACGAGGTCCCCGGCCAGCCGCTGCGCGAACTCCGGGGCCGTCTTCTGCGGCCCGGACGGCGTTTTCGCCTCCCCGGAGGCGATGACCTCGCCGACCCCGAGCGTGAACGACGGGATCATGTCCAGCCAGAACCCGCGGAAGTGGTTGGAGCCCACGATGATCGCGACATCCGGCGCCGCCGCGGCGATCTCGTCGCGCGCTTCGCGCAGTGCGTCGCGGAAGCGCTCGGCGCGGTCGGTGTGCACGACCTTGTCCCAGTGGGTGTTCATCAGCGTCGAGTGCGACGCGCCCACACCCAGCACCACGCGCGCCATCAGTCCACCTCCGGCACGGCGACGGTGATGCCCTGCCCGGCCAGCCGCTCCACCCGCTCCTCGCAGGTGTCCTCGGCGAGCTTGCGCCACTTGAGCAGCGAGTCGTCGGGCCGGTAGAGCTTCTCCGGCGGTGCGTCGGTCACCTCGACCATCCACTTGTCCTGCCCGGAGAACTGGCCATGGAACAGCCAGCGGACGAAGCCGAGGTACTTGGCGTAGAACGGCAGCGCCCGCCAGCCGCGCTGGAAACTCGCCATCACGCCGACGTAGAGGTGGTTTTCGGCGTCCACCGGCACGTAGAACTCGTAGTGGATGAAGGTGGGGTAGACGATGCGCAGCACGCCGGGCATGCTCACCGACGCGAAGCCGGGGAACTCCTGCGCCGCGATCACCGGGTTGGTTTCGCGGTGGCTGATGGTGTTGCCGATGTTGGCGACCTCCTTCGGCGGCTTCAGCTTGAACCAGGCCTGGTTGTCCCAGCGGCCCAGGCCGGGGAAGTCGGCGGTCCAGTACTGCTTGTCCTGCACCCGGTAGATCCACCGGCCGCGCTGGATGATCCGGGTCTCGTTCCACACCGGCATCGGCTTGAACAGCCGCCACAGCGCCGTGCGGTGCAGGTACTTCGCGTGGCCCTCGTCGTAGCCGTTCTCGCACGCGAAGCGCCAGTTCCCCTCGCGCGGCTGGATCCGCGATCCGACCACCGCGGCGTTGCCCACCAGCTCCTCGGGCAGCTGCTCGTCGATCGGGTGCGGCTGCTCGCCGTCGCCGACGAAGATCCACACCATTCCCAGGCGCTCCTCGGCGGGGTAGGTCGGCTGGGTGACCTTGCCGCAGATCGGGGAGGACGGGCCGTCGGTGATCGCGGCCGCGAGGTTGCCGGTCTTCAGGTCGAACGTCCAGCCGTGGTAGGGACACGAGATCGTGCCGGGGAACTGCTGGTTGCCTTCGGACAGCGGCACGCCGCGGTGCGGGCACCGGTCCTTCAGCGCGTAGACCGTGCCGCGGTCGCGGATCACGACGATCTTCTCCCCGAGCAGGGTGATCTGCCTCGGCTTGCCAGTGAACTGCGACGAGTAGCCGACCGGGTACCAGTAGCCGCGGAACCCGGCGGCGGCGGCCTGGTAGTGCGGCCAGCTCGACCAGTCCTGGCGCCCCGGGAGTTTCGTCGCCCGCTGGTTGCGACGACGTGGGGTGGTGGTGACCTGCTCCCCGTTCTGCACGCTCATGACCGCTCCCAATCCGTTGTGTGAAGCCGTGAGCGAGTCCACCACCGGTGTGGCGTGCGACCAACGCGCCGGGTCCGCTCACCGGACCGCGATCCGGAATCCGGTGCCTGTTCCGTTCACCGGTCCGCGATCCGTGGCTCCGCCCGGCGGGCGTGCCTACCGTGCGCAGGTCCGTCCACTCACGACTCCGACGGAGGTCGGCCCATGCCACCCACCCCCATCGTCACCGACATCCTGCTGGTCGGTGCCGGCCCCACCGGGCTCTACGGCGCCTACTGCGCCGGGTTCCGCGGACTGCGCACCGTCGTCGTCGACGGGCTGCCCCAGGCAGGCGGGCAGATTTCTGCGCTGTACCCGGAGAAGGAGATCCTCGACGTCGCCGGGTTGCCCGGGGTGCGTGGCCGCGACTTCGTGGCGGCGCTGCTCGAGCAGGCCGGCCGCTACGATCCCGAGTACCTGCTGGGCAGGCAGGCGGTGTCGCTGGCCCACGTGGACCGCCGCTGCC
Organism: Amycolatopsis sp. NPDC006131; assembly: GCF_040614175.1. NCBI lineage: Bacteria > Bacillati > Actinomycetota > Actinomycetes > Pseudonocardiales > Pseudonocardiaceae > Amycolatopsis > Amycolatopsis sp. NPDC006131. The sequence goes on along the minus strand of NZ_JBEXTX010000008.1, from coordinate 119,783 downwards.
ACGTCACCCTGTCCGACGGGCAGGTCGTGGACGCCGGCGCGGTGATCCTGACGGCCGGGATCGGCACGTTCACCCCGCGCAAGCTGCCCGCGGGGGAGGAGTTCCTCGGCCGCGGCCTGAGCTACTTCGTCACCGACCCGCGGGCGCACACCGGCCAGAACGTGCTCGTCGTCGGCGGCGGGGACAGCGCGGTGGACTGGGCGCTGGCGCTGGGACCGATCGCGAAGTCGGTCACCCTGGTGCACCGGCGTCCGGCGTTCCGCGCGCACGCCGCGAGTGTCACCGCGGTCACCGAAGGTGGCACGTGCATCGTGACCGACGCCGAGGTGGAGGCGCTGACCGGGGACGAGGTCCTGCGGTCGGCGCACGTCCGCGTGCGTGGCGAGGACGCGCCGCGGGTGTACGAAGTGGACAGTGTCATCGCCGCGCTCGGGTTCGTCAGCAACCTCGGGCCGCTGGCCGGCTGGGGCTTGGCGCTGCGCGGCCGCTCGATCCTCGTCGACACGCGGATGCGCACCAGCGTGGACGGCGTGTACGCGGCCGGGGACGTGACCGAGTACGAGGGCAAGGTGCGTCTGATGTCCGTCGGGTTCGGTGAGGTCGCCACGGCGGTGAACAACGCCGCGGTCGCGCTCGACCCGGAGCTGTCCCTGTTCCCCGGTCACTCGACCGACAACTCCTGAACCTGGAAGGAAAAACTCATGGCCTACGTCATCGGCGCCAACTGCATCGACGTCACCGACCGCGCCTGCCTCGACGTCTGCCCCGTCGACTGCATCTACGTCGGCGACCGCAAGAGCTACATCAACACCAACGAGTGCATCGAGTGCGGCGCCTGCGAGCCCGAGTGCCCGGTGGACGCGATCTTCGTCGACCGCAAGGCCCGCGGTGATCAGAGCAAGGCGGTGTTCGTCACCGACTCGATCGAGTTCTTCACCGAGCCGCTGCCGGGACGCGACGCGCCGCTGGGCGACCCGGGCGGCGCGGCCAAGGTCGGCGAACTCGGGGTGGACACGCCGATGGTGGCGCAGTACTGAAACACGAAGGGCGGTGCCGGAAACCGGCACCGCCCTTCGTGGTTTCAGCGTCCGGTGAACTTCGGTGGCCGCTTGTCCAGGAACGCCTGCAGACCCTCGGCCGCGTCGGCCGTGCGGATCAGCTCCATCACGCCCTTCTCCTCGCACAGCATCGCTTCCTCGACCGGCAGGCCGTAACCCTCGTCGACCACGCGCTTGAGCAGCCCGATCGCCGCCGTCGGTTTCGCCGCGAGGCGCCGGGCCTCCTCGGCCACGACCCTGTCGAAGTCCGCCGCGTCCACGACCCGGTCCACCAGCCCGAGTTCGAGGGCGCGCTGGGCGGTCAGCCGGTTCCCCTCGACCATCAGGCGCTTCGCCACGTGCGGCCCGACCAGGCGCGGCAACCGCTGGCTGCCACCGGCACCGGGGAACAGGCCGAGCGCGATCTCCGGGAAGCCGAAGGTCGCCGACGCCGACAGGATCCGCAGGTCGCACGCCAGCGACAGCTCCGCCCCGCCGCCCAGCGCGTGCCCGTTCATCGCCGCGATCACCGGCTTCGGTGCGCGTTCCAGTGCCCGCTGCACGTCGATCCAGCCGCGCATCTTCACCTGGTTGGCTTCGGACAGGTCACGCATGACGGCGATGTCCGCGCCGGCCACGAAGAACCGCCCGGTGCCCGTGATCACCAGGCAGTGCACGTCCGGGTCGTCCACCAGCGGTGGCAGCACCTCGCCGAACTCCTCGATCATGGCCGGGTCCACGGCGTTGGCCGGGGGCCGGTCGATCCGGATCGTCGCCACGCCCGCGTCCCGGGTCGTGGTCAGGACTGGCATCCGCACTCCTCTCATTCGGTGACCCCGGCGGCGCGCAGGGCCGCCAGGCGGTCGTCGTCGAGGTCCAGCAGTTCGCGCAGGACCTCCGCCGTGTGCTGGCCGAGCAGGGGAGCGGGCGAGGTCAGCGCACCCGGGGTCGCCGACAGGCGGGCGACGATCCCCTCGTGCAGCACGTCACCCGCCAGGGGGTGGGTCAGCCGCTGGTAGAAGCCGCGCGCCGCCAGGTGCTCGTCGCCCTCGACGAGGTCCCGTCCGGTGGCGACCACGGCGGCGGACACGCCGGTGGCCTGCAGCCGCGCGGCGAGCTGTTCGGCGTCCTGGCCGCGCGTCCACGCGGCCAGCGCGGCGTCGATCTCGTCCTCGGCCGCACGGCGCTGGGCGAGGTCGCCGTCGCCGGGCAGGCCGGCCAGGTCCCGCAGCGCCGCCCACTGGTCGTCGTCTTGGGCCGTGATCGCGATCCACCGGTCGTCCCCGGCGGCGGGGTAGACGCCGTGCGGCACCGCGAGCCGCGACCGGTTCGGGTGCGCGGCCGTGCCGGCGGGTTCGCCGCGGTCGAGCACGGCCGGGCCCATCGTCGCGGCCATCGCCTCCAGCTGGGACAACTCGACGTGGCCGCCCTCGCCGCGCACGAGGAGGTCGAGCGCGCCCAGCACCGCCGCGTTCGCGGCCACCATGTCGCCCAGCCCGAACACCAGGCCCTGCGGCGGCTCGCCGGGATCGGCGGTTTCGGCCGACAGGCCGGACATCGCGGCGAGCGTGTCGGCGAACGTGACGGCCGTGCGCCACGGCCCGGTGTGCCCGACGCCGGACATCGAGACCAGGACCGCCCGCGGGTTGAGCGCACGCAGGGACTCGTAGTCCAGGCCCCACTTGGCCAGCACGCCCGGGCTGAAGTTTTCGACCACGACGTCGCAGCGGGCGGCCAGCTCGCGCAGGATCGCCTGCCCGTCCGGGGTGCGCAGGTTGAGGGCGACGCTGCGCTTGCCGCGGTTGAAGTTCAGGAAGTAGCCCGAATCGTCCGGGCCGGCGTCCGGCCGCAGCCGCATCGACGGGGAGAACCGGGTCGGGTCGTGCCGGTGCCGCGACTCGACCTTGATCACGTCGGCGCCGTGCTCGGCGAGGATCCTCGTGGCGTACGGTCCGGCCAGCACCCAGGTCAGGTCCAGCACGCGCACCCCGTCGAGGGCGCGGGCTTTCGCGGCCCGGGGTCGTTGCCGCGGGCCGGTCCAGGTGCCTTCCGTGAGCGGGGACAGGGTCACCGGCCGGGGCAGGCCGGGCGCGTTCCACGGGAAGCCGGCGTCCTCGGTGCCGCCGATCGAGACGAAGAACCGCCGGTCGCGCAGCTGCGGGTTTCCGGTCAGCTCGGCGGGCGGCGTCACCTCGGCCCACGGCAGGGACCGGGCGCGGCCCTGCTCGGCCACCTCGCGCGCGGTCCGCTTCGCGACGAACCGGGCGATCACCTCGTCGACGTGCGGGCGCTGCGCCCACCGCACCATCGGATCGGCGAACCGCTCGTCGAGCAGGTCGCCGGCCTCGCCCTCCTCGGCCAGCCACGCCAGCAGGCCGGTCCACATCCGCTCGCTGCCCGAGTAGCCGCCGGCCACGTACCCGTCGGCGGCGGCGAAGATCCGGTGCGCGACGTGCTCGTAGACGCCGCCGTTGCGGACCGGGAACCGTCCCGCGTGGATCCACGAGATCGCGCCGGTCTCCAGAGTGGCCGCGACCGCCTCCTGCGCCGAAACGTCCACCAGCTGGCCGCGTCCGGCGAGCACGCCCAGCAGGGCCGCGATCGCGCCGTGCGCGCCGGCGAGCTGGCAGGCCTGCTCCCGCGGCGGTGGTTTCGGCTGCTCGCCGGGCTTCCCGCCGAGCCACGTCATCCCGCCCGCGGACGCGAGCACCAGGTCGCCGCCGGTCCAGCCGCGGCACGGGCCGGTGAGCCCGAAGGGGGTGACGACGACGTGCACGGCGTGCGGCCACCGCGAGCCCCCGTCCGCGTCGAGGCCGCGCAGCTTCGCGACCGGGCCGCTTTCCAGGACGACGTCCGCGTTCCGCGCGAGCGCGTCGAGATCGGCGTCGCACGCCAGTTTTTTCCCGGCGTGCCAGTGGATCCGCGCCGCCTCGTCCAGGTCGTCGTCCGGATCCACGCGGACGACGTCGGCGCCGAGCCCGACCAGCAGGCGCGCGCCTTGCCTGGCCAGTTCGTCGGTGAGGTCGAGTACGCGCAAGGGTTCCTCCAGTCGGGAACGGGGATCGTCGGTCCACCGTAGGCAGGTCCGGGTCCGGGGGATCCGGATCCGGTTCACTGGGCGGACCGGCGCTCCGCGTCCCAAGTGGACTCATCGGGAGCGGTGGGCAGCAGCGCCTTCACGACTTTTCCGCTGCCGTTGCGCGGCAGCTCGCGCGCGATGCGCACGTAGCGGGGCAGCGCGTGGCGCGGCAACCGGGTGCGGCACCAGTCCCGCACGGTGGGGCCGTCCAGGCTGTGGTCGCTGGTCGCCAGCACGACGAGGATCTCCTCCTCGGTCAGCTCGGAGGCGACCCCGACCGCGGCGGCGTCCTCCACGCCGGGCAGCGCGCGCAGGACCTGCTCGACGTCCCAGGTCGCGATGTTCTCGCCCCGCCGCCGAACCACGTCGCCCCGCCGCCCGGCGAAGGTGAGGTAGCCCTCCGGGTCGAGGCGGCCCCGGTCGCCGGTGCGGAACCAGCCGTCCCGCAGCACCGCGGCGGTCGCTTCGGGGTCGCCGGCGTAGCGGCGGAAGGTCACGTGCGGCAGCCGGGGCCGGGCGGCGATCTGCCCGGTGTGCCCAGGTGGCAGCGGCTGTCCGGCCTCGTCGAGGATCGCGACCTCGTACTCGGGGACCACCCGGCCGGCGGTGCCGGGGCGCCAGTCATCCGGGGTGTTCGTGGCGACGTCGCCGAGTTCGGTGCTCGCGTAGGCCTCCAGCGCGCGCACTCCGAAGCGGGCGTGGAACCGCGCGGCCAGTTCGGCGGGCGCTGGGGCGCCGTACGCCAGCCGGACGGCGTGGTCGCGGTCGCGGGCGGTGGCGGGCCGCCGGTCGAGGATCGCCAGCATCGCGCCCATGAAGTTGAACGCCGTGACCCCGTCGGCGCGGCAGACGTCCCAGAACCGCGACGCCGAGAACCGCCGGTGCGCCACCAGCCGGGCACCGGTCAGCAGCGCCGGCAGGAGCGCGGTGTGCCGGACGTTGACGTGGTGCCACGGGAAGACGTTGAGCAGCACGTCGGCGGGTCCGTACCGCATCGTCGCGGCCACCCGGCGAGCGTGGCGCAGGGCGGCGAAGTGCGGGAGCTCGGCGGCCTTGGCGCGGCCGGTGGTGCCCGAAGTGGACAGCACGGCGAGTGCGTCACCGGGCCGGGGGCGGTGCTCGGTGAGGGGACCGGTGGGCAGCTCGTCGAGGAACGGGTGTCCCGCCGGTCCGGGGTCGTCCTCGGCGACCAGCACGATCCGGGCCGGCAGCGTGGCCAGGGCGGGGTTCGCGGCGAGCGCGGAGGTGCCTGCGATCAGGAGCGTGGCGCCGGTGTCCCGCCGCAGTGCCTCGGCGGCGGCAAGGGGGATGTCGAGGGCCAGCGGCACCTCCACGGCGCCGAGCCGGGCGAGGGCGAAGATCAGTTCCACCGCGGCGGGGCCAGGTCGCAGGCAGGTCAGGACCCGCGTGCCGGGCGGGAGCCGCAGTCGCGCGGCGAGCGTCCGCGAGCCTTCGTCCAGGTCGCCGATCCGCAGGCGCGAGTCGTTCTCGAAGCGGACCAGCTCGCGGTCCGGATCCTGACGCGACCGGCATTCCAGCACGTCGAGCGGGGTGCGTTCGTCATCCACCCGGTGATCGTCGGGCGGGCCACCGGTGCGGCCAAGCAGCCGATCGGTCAGCGGACCGCTCAGCCTGCCACCCGTTTCACCGGGGCGGGCGCCACCGTGAACGGCTCGTTGCGCACCTCGGACGCGGTCAGCAAGGCCCGGTCCAGCGCACGGGCGATGGTGGCGGCGGCGGAGCGCAGCTCGGGCAGCAGCCGCCGCGGCACCAGGCGCGACACCGGTGCGGTGGTGGACACCGCGGCGTGCACGGTGCCGTCGGCGCCGGTCACGGGCACCGCGAGGCTGCCGACGCCGGGCATCGTCTCCTCGCTTTCGAGGGCGAACCCCTGGGCGCGGACCGCCACCAGCTGCTTGTGCAGCGCGTCCACGGACGACACGGTGCGGGAGGTGAGGTGCGGCAACCCGGCCCGGCGGTAGTGGTCCAGCTGCTCGTCGAGGTCGGGCGCCGTGGACAGCAGCACCTTGCCTGTCGCCGTGCTCGGCGCGGGCAGGCGCCCGCCGATCCGCGAGTGCGAGTGGATGTTGGCCTCCCCGGCCACCTTCTCCAGGAACAGGACGTGCCCGCCGTCGAGCACGGCCAGGTGGATCGTGGCGCGGGTGGCCGCGAACAGGTCGGCCAGCGCGGGCCGGGCGACGGCGCGCAGCACCGCGGAGGCCGGCACGCGCTGCCCGAGCTCGAACACGCGCAGCCCGAGCTGGTAGCAGTCGCCCCGCCGCTCCAGCAGCCCCCACTCGACCAGCTCCTGGGCCAGCCGGTAGGCCGACGCCTTCGGCACCCCGGACCGGCGGCTGAGCTCGGTCAGCCCGAGCTGGTAGGCGCCCGATTCGAACGCGCCGAGCAGCAGCTGGGCCTTGCCGAGCACCGAGTTCGGGCGGGCGGCATCCTGCGACGACATGGCGCCTCCTCACCGGGGCCGGGATCGAGCGTGATTATCACCAGCCTGACGGAGCCGAGTCCAGTGCGCGTTCACCGCCGGTTACACCTGTGTTTCCGGATCCGAGGCGAGGTGACCAGCACCACCACCGTGCTAGCATTGAAAGCATTGCGATCAGGAGGTGAGCAGCTTGGCGACGTTGACCATCCGTGACCTCGACGACGACTTGAAAGCGGCGCTCCGGGTGCGCGCTGCCGAGCACGGCCGGTCGATGGAGGCCGAGGTGCGTGACATCCTCCGGTCGGTCCTGACCCGGCCCTCGTCCGGCGTCGGCATGGCGACGAGGATCCGCCGCCGCTTCGCGGGTGACGAGGTCGAGCTGGAACCGCCGCGCCGGGCGGAGCCGGCGCGTGCCGCGGCGTTCGACGAGTGATCGTCCTCGACACGAACGTCGTGTCCGAGTTGATGCGGCGCGCTCCCGAACCCTCCGTCGTGGACTGGGTCGACGGTCATCCCGCCGAGCACGTGTTCATCACGGCCGTGACCGCGGCGGAACTGCGGTACGGAGCGGAGCGGCTGCCTGATGGGCAGCGTCGCGATCAGCTCATCGTGCGCGTGGCGGAGCTGCTGACCGAGGATTTCCAGGAGCAAGTTCTGCCCTTCGACGATGCCGCCGCCGAGCAGTACGCGGGCATCGTCGCCGGGCGGGAACGGGCCGGGCGGCCGATCAGCATGGCAGACGCGCAGATCGCCGCCATCTGCCGCTGTTACGGCGCCCCGCTCGCCACGCGGAACGTCGAGGACTTCTCCGGAGTCGGTCTGCGAGTGCTCAACCCGTGGGAGGCGGATCCGTCTTAGCCGGCCGGGCTTTCCGGTCACCGGACCACCTCCGTTGACTCCGCCTCGCCGGGATCCGACGGTGATCGGCATGACCGACGTCCACGCCGTCCGCTACGGGTATGCCGCCACGCCCGGCGGGCAGGTGCACTACGCCGAGCAAGGGGATGGGCCCGCCGTTCTCCTGCTGCACCAGACTCCGCGCTCGCTGGACGAGTTCCGCGAGCTGCAACCGCTCCTGGCCGCCCACCACCGCACGATCGCGATCGACATGCCCGGCTTCGGCAACAGCACGCCGCTGCCCGCGCCGCAGCGGATCGAGGACTACGCGCGGGGCACGCTCGCCGCCCTGGACGCGCTCGGGCTCCGGAAGGCCGCCATCATCGGGCACCACACCGGGGGCGTCGTCGCGGTCGAGATCGCCGCCGCGGCGCCGGACCGGGTCTCCGCGCTCGTGCTCTCCTCCACCCCCTGGGCCGACGCGGCCTACCGCGCCTCCCACGCCGCAGGGCCCGGTGTCGACGACGCGCCCCGCGACCCCGGTGGCGCCCACCTGCTCACGTGGTGGGACCAGCGGCGCCCGTACTACCCGCCCGGCGCGACCGCCCTGCTGGACCGCTTCGTCCGGGACGCGCTCGCCCCCGGCGTCGACCCCCGCGAGGGGCACCTCGCGTGCGCCCGCTACGAGATGGAGCACCGCATCGAACTCGTCGAGGCGCCGGTGCTGCTCGTCGGCGCCACCGGTGACCCGTTCTCATTGCCCGCGCTGGAACCACTGGCCCGCAACCTCACCGGCGCCGCGGCGGTGGGGCGCGCGGTCATCGACGGCACGGTCGCGCTCATGGAGGACAAGGCCGAGGACGTGGCCGCCGCGGTCCTGCCCTTCCTGCGGAGCGCGGCCCGCTGAGCGGATCACCAGGGCCGGGTCCGGTCCGCTCACCGGACCGCGGGTTGGCCAAGACCCGCGTGACGACGCAGAGTGCGTCCACCCGGCAAGCACGCCCGGCCGGGGTGAGGAGGGATCGTTGTCAGCAGCTACCACGCCGAACCGGCAGCCGGTCCGGGCCGCGCTCGCCGGCTGGTTCGGCACGACCATCGAGTACTACGACTTCGCCCTGTACGGCCTGGCGGCGTCGTTGCTGTTCCCGAAGATCTTCTTCCCGGCCGCCGATCCGGTGGTGGGAACGCTCATCTCGCTGTCCAGCTTCGGGGTCGGCTTCGTCGCCCGTCCTCTCGGCGCGCTGTTGTTCGGCCACCTCGGCGACCGGATGGGACGCAAGTCGATCCTTGTCACGACGCTGCTGATGATGGGCGTCGCGACCACGGCGATCGGGCTGCTCCCGTCCTACGGGCAGATCGGTATCGCGGCGCCGGTGCTGCTCGTCGTGGCGCGGATCGTGCAGGGCGTGTCGCTCGGCGGCGAGACCAGTGGCGCGGTGCTGCTCACCGTCGAGCACGCCGAGGAGCACCGGCGGGGCCTGCTCGGCGGGATCCTCAACACCGGCACGGCCGTCGGCACCATCCTCGCGAACGGAGCGTTCCTGCTGGTGGCACAGCTGCCGCAGGACGACCTGCTGGCGTGGGGCTGGCGGGTCCCGTTCCTGCTCAGCGTCCTGCTGGTGGTCGCCGGGCTGGTCATCCGGCTCCGGCTCCGGGAGAGCCCGGAGTTCGCCGGCGTGCAGGTCACCGGCTCGGTCCGCAAGCTGCCGCTGGTCGACGTGCTGCGCCGCTGCGGCGGCACGGTGGTCCTGGTGACACTGGCGACCGTCGGGGCGGGCGTGGTGTTCACCGTCGCCTCGGTCTACGTGCTCACCTACGGCCAGACCGCGCTCGGGCTGGGCACCTCCACGACGCTCGGCGTCCTGCTGCCCGCGCTCGTGGTGGTCGTGATCGGCGCGCCGCTCTACGGCAGGCTCGCCGACCGGGTCGGGGCACGAACGGTGTTCACGGCGACGGCGGCCGCGATGGTCGTGCTGCCGTTCGGGTGGTTCCCGCTGCTCGGCACCGGGAACCACGGGCTGATGCTGCTCGGCTTCGCGCTGCTGTTCGCCGGGTACTCGGGCAACTACGCGATGTTCCCGGTCTTCTTCTCCCGGGCGTTCCCGGTTTCGCTGCGGTTCAGCGGCATGGCGATCGGGTTCACGGTCGGCACCATCGCCGGCAACGCCTTCGCCCCGGCGGTCAGCGCGTCGCTGCTGGAGTCGACCGGGTCGTGGGTGGCGATCGCCGGGTACATGGCGGCGGCCTCGGCGGTGAGCCTCGTGGCCGGACTGCTGCTGCGGGAAGCGCCGGCCGAGGTGCCGGCCACCGGAACCGCCCGGGCGGGGGTGCCGGCGTGAAGATCGGCATCCGCATCCCGCCGTGCGCCCCGGTTCCCGAGATCGCGGACTTCACGCGGGAGGTCGAGCGCGCCGGGTTCGACCAGGCCTGGTTCCCGGACTCGCAGCTGCTGTGGCGGGACGTCTTCGCGACCGCCGCCGCGGCCGCCGCAGCGACCTCGAGCATCACGCTGGGCACGGCCGTGACGAACGTGGTGACCCGGCACCCGTCGGTGGTGGCGGGCGCGGCGCGGACCGTGGCCGAGCTCGCGCCCGGCCGGTTCGTGCTCGGTGTCGGTGTCGGCAACAGCTCGGTCGTCCCGGCCGGGCTCACCCCGTCGACCCGGGCCGGCCTGCGCGCGGGTGTCGAGGTGATCCGGCGGCTGCTGTCCGATGTGGACGGAGGATCCGGCGTCGCCCGGATGCGCGACCCGGTGCCCGTTCCGGTGCACATCGCGGCGAGCGGACCGCGGAACCTGCGCCTGGCGGGGGAGATCGGGGACGGGGCGATCCTGTTGTCCGGGGTGGCCGCCGAGCCGTTGACGGCCGCCCTCGCCCAGGTCGCCGCCGCCGGGCGCGGTGGCGTCCCGGTCACGGTGTCGGCCTTCTGCCGGGTCACCGATTCGGTGGCGCGCGATGCCCGGGAGCTGAAGCCGGTGTGCCTGAGCATCGCGTCCAACGGCGGCGGGTCGTTCCTCGCGCGGGCGGGCATCGACGTCCGCGTGCCGGCGGCGTTGCCGGAGGTCCACCCCGACCTGCTGCACGCGGAGTCGTGGGAGGAAGCCGTCCGGGCGAGCGAGCCCTTTGTGGACGATGACGCGGCGGAGGCGTTCGCCCGCCGGTTCTGCTTGTACGGCGCTGCGGAGGCGATCGCCGCCCGGCTCGCCGATCTGCGCGACCGTGGGGTGGCGGCGGTCCTGCTGCAGCACGTGGGTTCCTACGACCTGCCGAGGCGGCTGGCCGGCGACTTCGCCACGCGGGTGCTCCCGCTGCTGCGGGTCGGGGGAGCAGGCCAGCCCGTCCGGTGAGCACCAGTTCGGTGCCGGAGGACAAGACCGCCCCTCGACGTCAGGGCCGCACCGGCAGGCAGGGGGCCGAGGGGATGACGGCAGTCGAGGCGGAGTGCCAACGGCTGATCGCCCTCGGCGCCATTCGGGTCGATCGGCTACAGCCAGTCGTGCTCACGGGCGTACCGGGCCGCCTCGTGGCGGGTGCGGGTCTGGGTCTTCTGCATCGCGTTGGACAGGTAGTTGCGGACCGTGCCCTCCGCGAGGTGCAGCTGCCCGGCGATGTCGGCCACCGAAAAACCCTCACGGGTCGCGCGCAGCACGTCCAGCTCGCGGTCGGTCAGCGGGCAGTCGTCGACGACGGCGAGAGCCGAGACGTCCGGGTCGATCCAGCGCTTGCCCGCGTGCAGGGTCTTGATCACCGAGGTGATGTGGGCCGGTTCCGCCGCCTTGCTGACGAAGCCCTGGACGCCGAGCTTCAGCGCCTTGCGGAGCACGCCGGGGCGAGCGTGGCGGGTCAGCATCAGGATCACCTGCTCCGGCCGGGCCCGGCGGATCTCCTCGACCGCGCCGAGCCCGTCCACGCGGGGCATCTCGAGGTCGATGACCAGCACGTCCGGCCGGTGTTCGAGGGTGGCCGCGACCGCCGTTTCGCCGTCGTCGGCCTCGGCCAGCACCGTGATCTCGTCTTCCAGCGGCAGCAGTGCGGCCAGTGCCTTGCGGAGCAGGGCTTCGTCGTCGGCGAGCACCACCGTCGTCATCGTCGGGCCTCCTTCGGCGCGGGGAAGGCCGCCGCGGTGCGGAAACGGCCGCCGGAGTGCGAGACTTCCAGCTCGGCGCCGTGCTCCGCCAAGCGCTGCCGGAGCACCGCGAGCCCGCCGAGCTCGAGCGGGCCGGTGTCCGGGGCGCCGTCGTTGACGATCGCGATCCCGCGCCGGGTGAGCGTGATCCCCACCTGGCGGGCTTCGGCGTGCCGCAGGATGTTGGTCGTCGTCTCGCGCAGCACCTGGCCGAGCAGTTCGCCCGCGGTGGCGTCCACTTCGGACTCGCGCGCGACGCGGACGTGGATCCCCGCGGCCTCGAAGAGGTTCTTGGCGTTCTCCAGCTCGGCGGACAGGTTCAGCCGCCGCTGGGCGTAGGCGAGTTCCCTGGTCTGGACGATGGTGTCGCCGACCAGGTCGTGCACTTCCCGCAGTTCCTCGCGCGCCCGCGCCGGTTCGCGGTCCAGCAACTTCTCGGCCAGCGCCACCTTCAGCTTCACCACGTGCAGGGTGTGCCCCTGGATGTCGTGCAGGTCGGACGCGAAGCGCACCCGTTCCCGCGTGACGGCGAGGTCGGCGTCGCGCTCGCGGGACTGTTCGAGTTCCGCGATCAGGTCGAAGAAGCGCTGGCTCGCGAACATGAACGCGGTCGAGACCAGCGTGGCCGCCGCGGGCACGGCGGCGAACTGGAACAACCGCCAGCCGATCCGGTCGTCGTGCACGAGGACGTTCGCCGCGCCCAGCCCCGCGATCAGGACCGTCAGCCCGGCCAGGGCGGCGAGCCGGCGGCGGGGCAGGGGCGGGATGAGGTACGACCCCACGACGGACAGCCCGAAGAACGCGGCCGTGTCGTCGGTCAGGGACCCGGCCAGCCACACCACGGCGGTGACGACCAGACTCGGCCGCGCCACGCGGAGGTAGTCACCCGCGGTCCAGCGTTCGGCCGTCGCCAGCGCCGCGAGCAGCCCTACGACCTGGATGACGACGTGCCACCCGGACCGGGCGCTCACCAGCAGCAGGAACACGCCCACGAGCGCCAGGGGCGGGACGGTCGTGATCAGGTTCAGCCGGCGCAGGCGTTCCTGGACCTTCCCGCCGGTCCAGGACGTCCTGCGCGCGATCGTCGGCACCTCCACCAGCCGAGCGTATCCGGCTGAGCGGGCACCACCAGTGACACCACGTCATGTATCCGGGTGACGCCGCCGCACTGCCGGGCCGCGCCGGTCCACGCTGGAATTCGAGGCATGTCCACGACACCGGTCATCGACGTCGATCGCCTCACCCTCACCTACGGCGGCTTCCCCGCCGTGAAAGACCTGTCGTTCCAGGTGGATCGCGGGGAGCTGTACGCCCTGCTCGGCACGAACGGCGCCGGCAAGACCTCGACCCTGGAGACAGTCGAAGGGCACCGCGCGCCCAGCTCGGGTGCCGTGCGGGTGTTCGGAAAGGACCCCCGCGACCGTGCCGCCGTCCGCCCACGGGTGGGGATCATGCTGCAGGAAAGCGGGTTCTCCGCCGACCTGACCGTGCGCGAGACCGTCGGGCTGGTCGGGCGGCTCACCGGACGGCATGACGACATCGGGCGCCTGCTCGACGTGGCCGCCCTCACCCGCAAGGCAGGCACCAAGGTCGGGCAGCTCTCGGGCGGGGAAAAGCGGCGGCTCGACTTCGCCACCGCCGTCTACGGCACGCCCGAGCTGGTCTTCCTCGACGAGCCCACCACCGGCCTCGACATCCAGTCGCGGGACGCGCTCTGGGACGCCGTCGACAAACTGCGCGACGACGGCTCGACCGTCGTGCTCACCACGCACTACCTCGAGGAAGCCCAGCAGCGCGCCGACCGCATCGGGCTCATGCACCAGGGCGCCCTCCACCGCGAGGGCACCGTCGCCGAGCTGACCCGGACGCTGCCCTCGACCATCCACTTCGGACTCCCGGCCCACGCGCCGTCGCCGCCGCTGCTCGCCACCCGGGGCGTGGACGGCAAGTTCCTCGTCGAGACCTTCGGCCTGCAGAAGGACCTGCACACGCTGCTCACCTGGGCGCAGGACCAAGCCGTGGAGCTGCTCGACCTGCGGGCCGGGCCGACGCGGCTCGACGACGTCTTCCGCGCCATCGAAAACTCCTGAGAGGAGCAACCGTGTTGACGATCGCTCGCGGCGAGCTGATCCAGCTCTTCCGGAACCGGCTCGTGCTGGTCACCGCGCTGGTGCTGCCGGCAGCGCTCAGCGCGTTCTTCATCGCCCGGCACGACGCCTTCACGGAGATAGGGAGCCTCGGCTACATCGCGACGCTGACGTTGTTCTTCGTGCTGGGCATCGGCCTCTACACCACGACGGTGACGACGCTGGCCGCCCGCCGGCAGAACCTGTTCCTCAAGCGGCTGCGCTCGACCGCGGCCGGGGACGCCGCGATCCTCGGCGGACTGCTGCTGCCGGTCACCGCGATCGCGGTGGTCCAGATCGCCGTGCTGCTCGCGGTGCTGGCCGTGGTCACGGGGAAGCCGGCGAACCCGCTGCTGCTGGCCGCCGCCGTCGTCGCCACCGTGGTGATGATGCTCGCGCTGGGCCTGGCCACGGCCGGGCTGACGAACTCGCCGGAACACGCGCAGGTGACCACGCTGCCGATCAGCGTCGGGGTGATCGCGGTGGCCGGCTGGGTCGGTCTCACCGGCACCGGCGAGCTGACGCTGCTCAAGCGGCTGCTGCCCGGCGGTTCGGCGGCCGAGCTGGTGCTCGACGCGTGGAACGGCGGGAAACCGGCCGCCGGCTCCCTGCTCCTCTTCGCCCCGACCCTGGCCTGGGTCTTCGTCGCGGTCGTGCTGGCGACGCGGCTCTTCCGCTGGGAACCGCGCCGCTGAGCGCGGTGCGCACGAAAGGAATTCCGATGCGCAAAGCTTTGCTGGTGGCCGCGATCGCCGTGCTCGGCGCGACGACCGCCGTGCCCGCGGCCTCCGCCGCACCGAGCACCTTGACCTGGGGACCGTGCCCGGCGGGGGCGTTCCCGACGCCGGACCTGCAGTGCACGACAGTGAACGTCCCGCTGGACTACCGGGACCCGGGCGGGCGGACGATCGACGTCGCCGTGTCGCGCCTGCCGAGCAAGAACCCGGAGAAGCGTCGGGGCGTGCTGCTGACCAACCCGGGCGGCCCCGGCGGCGGTGGCCTGGACTACCCGCAGCTGCTGAAGTACGTGCAGCTGCCCCAGGACGTGCTCGACTCCTACGACATCATCGGGTTCGACCCGCGCGGGGTCGCGCACAGCACGCCGGTGACGTGCGACCTGACGCCGGAGCAGATCGCGGTCGGCAACCTGCCGTACCCGAACGGGCCGGCCGACGTCGTGAAGCAAGCCGCGATCGCGAAGCGGGAAGCCGAGCAGTGCGCCGGGTCGGAGACCGGATCGATGCTGCCGTACATCACCACGGCGAACACCGCGCGGGACATGGACCGCATCCGGACGGCGCTCGGCGAGCCGAAGGTGTCGTTCCTGGGCGCGTCCTACGGGACTTACCTGGGTGCGGTCTACACGACGCTGTTCCCCGAGCGCAGCGACCGGATCGTGCTGGACAGCAACCTCGGTCCGGGCGGCTACGACATCGACGCGATGCGCGGCTTCGGGCGGGGCATGGAGGACCGGTTCCCCGACTTCGCGGCCTTCGCGGCGAAGCACCCGGAGTACGGGCTCGGCACGACGCCCGCGCAGGTGAGGGCCAAGTTCCACGAGCTGGCCGCGCGGCTGGACCGCACCCCGGTCGAGGGCATCACGGGCTCGACCTTCCGCGGGTTGACGTTCGAAGGCCTGTACTCGACGGACCTGACGAAGTTGGCCGAGGACTGGCAGGGGCTCGAGCAGGGCCGGGCCCCGAAACCGCCGGCGGAACCGGTGACCGGGGTGGAAAACCTGCTGGCGTCCCGGTTCGCGGTGACCTGCGGCGACTCGGCGTGGCCGCGCTCGATCGCGAGCTACCAGCTGGACGTGGCCGTCGACCGGATCCGCTACCCGCTGATCGGCGCGGCGAGCGCGAACATCGCGGCGTGCGCGTACTGGGCGCCGCCCGCCGAGCCGCGGGTGCGGATCACCGGCCACGGCCCGGCGAACGTCCTGATGGTGCAGAACCAGCGCGACCCGGGCACGCCGTTGTCCGGGGCCCGCAAGCTGCGCGCGGCCTTCGGCGAGCGTGCCCGGATGATCACGATCGACCAGGGCGGGCACGGAGCCTACCTGTTCGCACCCAACAAGTGCGGGAACGCGCTCGTGACCGAGTACCTGGTGAGCGGGAAGCGGCCGGACGACACCTTCTGCGCCGCGGAAAGCTGACCGTGGGCGGCGGTGCCACCCCGTCCCTGGGGTGGCACCGCTTCTTCGGGTCAGCGGAAAACGAACCAGACGAACGCCGCGGTGGCCTCCTTCCCGGCCGCGTCGGTGGCCGAGACCGTGGCGCGGAGCCGCGCGCCGGGCTACTCGCCGTGTGCGGCGGCCGTTCCGCTGCGGGACCGAACGCGGGACGGCCGCGTCGGTTCGGGGGCGAGGATCACGGTGACCACGGTGATCACGCTGAGCAGCGCCAAGTACACCGCCACCGGCCAGTACGAGCCCTGCCAGGCCAGCAGCGCCGTGGCGATGAACGGGGCCAAGCCACCGGCGAAGACGCCGGACAGTTCGTGTCCCAGCGCGAGTCCGCTGTAGCGGACCTTGGTGGTGAACAGTTCGGTGAAGAAGCTCGGCTGCGTCCCGATCATCGCCGCGTGGCAGACGCTCACCGCGACGACCACCGCGAGGCAGACGAGGACCGGGTTCTTCGTGTTCAGCAGCCAGAAGAACGGGAAGGCCCAGAGGATGAGGCCGCCCGCGCCCATGATGTAGACCGGTCGCCGGCCGATGCGGTCCGACAACGCACCGAACGCGACGATGGTCACCGTCTCGAGAGCGTTGGCGAGGATCACCGCAGTGAGCATCAGCCCGGTGCTGAGGCCGATCCGCGTGCCGTACGCCAGCGAGAAGACCAGGAGCACGTACGATCCGCCGTTCTCGGCCATCCTGGCGCCGATGACCAGCAGCACCGATCGCCACTGTTCTTTGAGGACCTGGACGACCGGCAGGCGCGGCAGTTCCTCGTCCGAGTTCTTGGCCTTCTCGAACTCCGGAGTTTCGCTGATGCGGGTGCGGATGATCAGGCCGACGCCCACCAGGACGATGCTCAGCAGGAACGGCACGCGCCATCCCCACGACATGAAGTCGTCCTGCGGGAGCGTGCCGAAGATCGCGAACACGGCGGCGGAGATGACGTATCCGAGCGTCACGCCCGTCTGGCTGAAGGCCGAGTAGAAACCGCGGCGCTTCCTCGTGCTCTGCTCGCTGATCAGCAGAACCGCCCCGCCCCACTCGCCGCCGACCGCGATGCCCTGCACGATGCGGACGGCCACCAGCAGGATCGGCGCCAGGATCCCGATCTGGTCGTAGGTGGGCAGGACTCCGATGAGGGTGGTGCTCACCCCCATGATCACCAGCGTGATGAGGAGCATCGCCTTGCGCCCGACCCGGTCTCCGAAGTGCCCGAAGATCACGCCGCCGATGGGGCGGGCGACGAAACCGACCGCGAAGGTCGAAAACGCCGCCAGTGTTCCAATCGTCGGGTCGGCCCCGGGAAAGAACAGCTTGTTGAACACGAGTGCGGCCGCAGTACCGTAGAGGAAGAAGTCGTACCACTCCAGCGCGCTGCCGACGAGGCTGGCGGCCGCGACCCGGCGGATCGATCCGGCCTGACCTTTTCGTTGATCGGCGGGAATGGCTGGTGAGTTGCTGTGGGGCATGCGTTCCTCCTTCGGATGGCGGGCAGCCGCTCCGGTCGACCGTGACGTCCTCGGGGCGCTGCGGGCGGCGCCCGGTGAATGAGCGGACTGCTAGTGGCGGAGGTCGCCGAAGCTGGGGCCGTGAGCGCCGCGGGAAACGTTTCGGTGCGGGGCGGTCGAGAGGATGTCGCACATGTCTGCTCCCGTGCGCAGCTGGGGTCTCGGGCGACCGGGCCGGTGGCGGTCCGGCCTTGACTGGCAATCCTGAACGCACGGCGGCGACGGGGCTAATGCCGTTCCTGTCCGGGCTATAGCAGGCCGGCTATAGCCCGGAGCGCGGCTCACGGCTCCATGCCGAGCTCGATGTTGATGTCCTGCGCGGTGCGGTGGATCAGGGTCAGGAGCGCACGCGCGTTCTCGCCGACCGAGGCGTCCGCCAGCTGAGCGACCCCCATCGAGGCCGCGACGCCGGCCAGCGGAGTCGGCAGCACCGCGAGGTGTTCGTCCCGCCTGGCGATGAGCAGCGGCAGGGGCGCGACGGCATCGGTGGCCAGGAGGATCTCGCGAATGGTCAGGAAGGTGCTGCACTCGATGAGGTCCGCGGGCGGCGGCAGCGCGCGGGAGCTGAACTCCGTGTCGAGGGCGAGACGCAGCTGGGTTCCCGGGCCCGGGAGGATCCACGGGTACTTGACCAGGTGCTCGATGGCCGGTTCCGACGCCCGCGCGGCGGGATGACCTCGGCGCACCGCGATCCGGACCGGCTCGTCGTAGAGCGGCTGCTGCCGCAGGTCGGGGGCGGTGGCCAGATCCCGGGTGAGCCTGCCGACCACGAAGTCGGTCTCGTTGCGGCGCAACGCCTTGATCAGGTCGTCGGCGGTGCCTTCGACGACGGTCACCTGGGTCCGGGGCCGGGTGCGCTTGAACTCCGCCAGCGCCTGCGGGAGCAACCCGGACGATCCGGCGAGGTTGGTGCCCACGTGCACGGGACGGCCGCCGCCGCGCTGGATGTGTTCGATGTTCTCGCTGACGCGGCGCAGGTTCGCGAGCACGGCGCGGGCGTGTTCGAGCACCATGTCGCCGAACGGCGTGGTCCGCACACCGCGCGGACCGCGGGTGAACAGCGCGACCCCGAGCACGTCTTCGATCTCGCGCAGGCTCCGGGTGACGACGGGCTGGGTGACGTGGAGCGCCCTGGCGGCGGCGACGAGACTGCCCTCCTCGGCGATCGTGGTGATCAGGACGAGGTGCCGGATCTTGAACCGGCCGTCGAGCAGCTTGTCGAGGCTCACCGTGCGTTCCTCCCGGGTGGTTTGGCGCAGCGTAACCAGCCATCGAGCTATGCGCCAGAGGGCATGGCCGAGCCGAACTTGGCATTGGTCAGGCATGGCAGTCGGGGCTCACGATGAGTCCATGCCGCATCGCCCCGCCGCCGGATCCTCGCCGACCGCGCTCGCCGACGCGTTCAGCCGCGGTCACATCGACGTCGTCGACCTCACGGCCACGTTGTCCGAAGCGACGCCCGTGCTCCCGCTGCCTCCGGAGATGGCCGCCATCCCGCGCTTCCGGCTGGAGCAGCTCGCACACTACGACGACCCGGCGGAGATTTCGCTGCAGAACGCCATTCACACCGGCGAACACGTCGGCACCCACTTCGACGCGCCACGGCACTGGTGGAGCGGCCGCGAGCTGGAGGACGTGGCCGCCGTCCCGGCCCGGCGGCTGGTGGCGCCGGCCGTCGTGCTGGACGCCGTGCGGGAATGCCAGCAGAACCCGGACTTCCTGCTCGAGGTCGAGCACATCCTGTCCTGGCAGGAGCAGCACGGTCCGCTGCCCGACGGGGGCTGGCTGTTGTACCGCACCGGCTGGGACGCCCGGTCCCACGACCAGGACCTGTTCCTCAACGCCGACGACGCCGGCCCGCACACGCCCGGCCTGTCACCGGAGTGCGCCCGGTGGCTGGCCGAGGAGACGAACATCGCCGGTCTCGGCGTGGAAACGGTCGGAACCGACGCGGGGCAGGCGTTCCGGTTCGATCCTCCCTTCCCCGCGCATCGCTACTTGCTGGGCGCCGGCAAGTACGGCGTGACGCAGCTGCAGAACCTGGCGCTGCTGCCGCCCACCGGCGCGGTGATCGTGGTGGCGCCCTTGAAGATCGCGGGCGGATCGGGGAGCCCCGCGCGCGTCCTGGCACTGGTCGCGGCACCCGCCGCATTCGGCTGAACGGAGAACTCTTCGATGTACGTCCGTGACCTCATCGGACAGACCCTGTACGAACTCGGCGCCCGGATGGCGTTCGGTGTGATCGGCAGCGGCAACTTCCACTACACCAACGCGTTCGTCGCCGCGGGAGGCCGGTTCGTGGCCGCCCGGCACGAAGGCGGCGCCGCGTCCATGGCCGACGCCTACGCCAGGATGAGCGACGAGGTGGCCCTGCTTTCGCTGCACCAGGGATGCGGCTACACCAACGCGCTGACGGGCATCACCGAAGCGGCGAAGAGCCGGACCCCGCTGCTCGTCCTGACCGCCGAGGCCACCGACCGGACCTCGAACTTCTACGTGGACCAGCCCGGCATCGCCGAGAGCGTGGGAGCGGTGGCCATGCGAGTGCGGTCGGCGGAAACCGCGGTGCACGACGTGGTGCGGGCCTACGAGACCTGTGCGACGGAGCGGCGCACCGTGGT
Organism: Amycolatopsis sp. NPDC006131; assembly: GCF_040614175.1. Classification (NCBI taxonomy): domain Bacteria; kingdom Bacillati; phylum Actinomycetota; class Actinomycetes; order Pseudonocardiales; family Pseudonocardiaceae; genus Amycolatopsis; species Amycolatopsis sp. NPDC006131. The sequence goes on along the minus strand of NZ_JBEXTX010000008.1, from coordinate 99,831 downwards.
GCTGAACGTCCCCATCGACGTGCAGGACGAGCTCGCCACCGCCGCGCCGCGACCCACCAGGCGAGTCGCGGCGGGCGCCCCTCGGCCAGCGAGCGTCGACGAGTTCGCGGACCGGTTGCGGTCGGCGCAGCGCCCGGTGTTCGTGGCCGGCCGGGGCTCGCGGACACCGGGCGCCGCGCAAGCCATCGCGGAGCTCGCCGAGCACACCGGCGCGTTGCTCGCGACCTCCGCCGTGTCCCGGGGCATGTTCCGGGGGAACCCCTGGAACATCGACGTGGCCGGCGGGTTCTCCACGCCCCTGGCCGCGGAACTGATCTCCGGCGCGGACCTGATCGCCGGCTTCGGCTGCGCACTCAACATGTGGACCATGCGGCACGGCAAGCTCATCGCCGGCGACGCGACGGTGGTCCAGGTGGACATCGACCGGGCCGCGATCGGCCGCAACCGCGACGTCGACCTCGGGTTGTGGGGAGGCGTCACCGAGACCGCGCGGGACACGCTCGCCAAGCTGCGCGGCGACGGCGTTCCGGTACGTCACGGGTACCGCGCCCCGCACATCGCGGACCGCATCAAGCACGAGGGCAGCTGGCTCGCCGTCCCGTTCGCCGACCAGAGCGGGTCCGGCCGGATCGACCCGAGGGTCATGACCGCCGAACTCAACCGCCTGCTCCCCGCGGAACGCATCGTGTCGGTGGATTCCGGGAACTTCCTCGGCTATCCCAGCATGTACCTCGACGTGCCCGACGAGTACGGGTTCTGCTTCACGCAGGCCTTCCAGTCCGTCGGGCTGGGTCTTGCCACCGCCATCGGCGCGGCCGTCGCCCGGCCGGACCGGCTCCCCGTGGCCGCCTGCGGCGACGGCGGTTTCCTGATGGGCATCTCGGAGCTGGACACCGCCGTCCGGCTGGGGCTTCCGCTGCTCGTCCTGGTCTACAACGACGCCATGTACGGCGCCGAAGTGCACCACTTCGGCGAAGCCGCGGACCTGTCGGGCGTGACCTTCCCCGACGTGGACATCGCGGCGATCGCACGCGGCCACGGTTGCCGCGCGCTCACCGTGCGCCGCGTCGAGGACCTGCTGCCGGTCAAGGCGTGGCTCGACGACGAGAGCGTCGTGCCACTCGTGATCGACGCGAAGGTGACCTCCCGGGAGGCGTCGTGGTGGCTCGCCGAGGCGTTCGGCCACTGAACCACATCGGAATGGGAGAGGCGATGACGAACCACAATCCAGCCCGGTCCGGCGGTCCCGGCGGCGGAACCGGTGTGTCGGTCGCGGGACCGGCCGAGACCCCCTACACGCGGCACGCTCCCGCCGGGACGACGACGGCGCGGCTTCTCGCGGATGCGGTGCTGGCGGCCACGCGCGCCGCGGGTATCGAGCTGCGCCACGTGGACGGACTGGGGGTGGCCAGCTTCACCCTCGGCCACGACCACGCCATCGACCTGGCCTGGCGGATGGGGCTCCGGCTCGGCTGGCTGATGCAGGACACCAACGGCGGCGCGTCCGCAGGCGGGCTGCTGCAGCACGCGGTGCGGGCGATCCAGGCTGGTGATGCCTCGGTCATCGTCCTCGTCGCCGGTGACCACATGGACCGGGCGGCACACGAGTCGCTGGTGCGCAGCTACAACTCGGCGACGGCGGAGCACCTCACCCCGCTGCCGATGACCGGGCCGAACGCGCTGTTCGCGATGCTCACGTCGCGGCAGATGGAACAGCTGGGCCTGACCAGGGAGGACTACGGCAGGCTCGTCGTCACCCAGCGGCGTTGGGCACGGCGGAATCCCGGTGCCGTGTACCGGGAGCCGATGACGATGGCGGACTACCTGGCCGCACCCGCGGTCGCGGACCCGTTGCACCGCTACGACTGCGTGCCGCCGGTCAGCGGAGCGAACGCGGTGGTGGTCGCAGCGGACGACCGCTGGGGTGACACGCCGCGGGCGCGCGTCCTGGCGGTCACCACGTCGTACAACTCCGATGACCAGGTCGGGTCCGGGCTGAGCACCGGACTGGTCCACTGTGCACCCAGGGCGTGGGAATGCGCGGGCGCCGGGCCGGAAGACCTGGACGTCGTCAGCTGCTACGACGACTACCCGGCCGTCGTGCTCGCGCAGTTGCGCGATCTCGGTGTCATCGACGGTGACGCCGCCGTGCCGGCCTTCCTCCGCGAGCTCGCGGAGGACCGGACCGTGCCGGTGAACACCTCGGGTGGCCAGCTGTCGGCGGGCCAGGCCGGTGCCGGAGGCGGAATGCACGGGCTGGTGGAGGTCGTCCGGCAGCTCACCGGAGAAGCCGAGGGGCGCCAGGTGCGCGCACGGCTGGGCGTGGTGAGCGGGTACGGCATGGTGCTGTACCGGCACGGCGCCTGCGCCAACATGGCGGTACTGGGGGCGGCGGCGTGATCACTGTGCAGCGATGCCAGGACTGCGGGCGGCGGTACTTCCCCGGCCGGCTGCTCTGCGCGGCCTGCGACGGCGCGAACTTCACGGTGGCCGAGGTCGCCAAGGCGCGCATCGAAACGTCCACTTTGGTGCACGACGCGGCGGCGACCCGTCTGGTGACGCTGGTGGACGGCGATCTCGTGCTGGTCGGTGCCTTGCACGGGCGCGCAGAGCGCGGGGATCTCGTGCCGCTGCACCCTCGTGCCATCGACGGCCCCGGCCCGGTCGCGGTGGTGCCCGGAACGGAATCTGACGAGACGGCCCCACCCAGCCGCCACCTGCAGGAGGAGACCTCCCGATGACAGACCTGTCCGTGACACCGGACCGCCCGCTCAACCGCGCCACCCTGCCGGCCATGCTGGACGATCGCACCGCCACCGGATCGGACCGGCCGCTGCTGGTCGTCGGCGAGCGTTCGTTCACGGCGCCACAGGTTCGCGACCGGGTCGCCCGGGCAGCCGCCGCCCTGCGTGCCGAGGACGTGCAGCCGGGCGATCGGGTGCTGCTCCTGGCGGGCAACCGCCTGGAACTCCTCGAGCTGATCCTCGGCTGCGCGTGGGCCGGAGCCGTCGCGGTCCCGGTCAACACCGCGTGGAAGGGCCAGCAGTTGCACCACGCCCTGGCCAACTCCGGCGCCCGCCTGCTCGCGGGGGAATCGGAGCTGGCGGCGCGGCTGTCGGACCTGCCGGACGTCGCGGAACTCGAAAACATCTGGATCATGGACAGCGACCCGCCGGCGGGGCTGCCCGTCCCGGCTTCGCGCATGCCGGACTACGTGAACACCGCCCGCGCCGAGCCCCCGTATGCGGCTCGTCCCGGTGAGACCGCCGTGATCCTGTACACCTCCGGCACCACCGGGGTGTCCAAGGGCGTGCTGTGTCCCCACGCCCAGTTCTACTGGTGGGGGTTCAACGTCAGCCGCCAGCTGGAGATCACGCCGGAGGACGTGCTCTACACCTGCTTGCCGTTGTTCCACACCAACGCCCTCAACGCGTTCAGCCAGGCCCTGGTCAGCGGCGCGACGTACGTGCTCGGCGAGCGGTTTTCGGCATCCCGCTACTGGGGCGAGGTCGCGGCCCGCGGCGCCACCGTCGGCTACCTGCTGGGCGCGATGGTCAGCATCCTGGCCGGGCGGCCGCCGTCGGAGAACGACCGGGCCCACCGGTTGCGCGCCGCGCTGTCCCCGGCGACGCCGGCGTCCCTGCTGGCGGAGTTCCGGTCGCGGTTCGGTGTGACGCTGCTCGACGGGTGGGGTTCCACCGAGACGAACGCGGTGTTCGCGAACTCGCCGGCCGAGCAGCGGCCGGGGTACTGCGGGCGGCTGCAGCCCGGCTTCGAGGCTCGCGTCGTCGACGAGCTGGGGGCGGAGGTCCCGCCGTCCGTGCCGGGAGAGCTGTTGATCCGCAGCACCCAGCCGTACGCGTTCGCGACCGGCTACCACCGGATGCCGGACAAGACCGTCGAGGCGTGGGCCGACCTGTGGTTCCACACGGGCGACCGGGTGGTCCTCGAGGAGGACGGCTGGATGCGTTTCGTCGACCGGATCAAGGACGTGATCCGCCGCCGGGGGGAGAACATCTCCTCGGCGGAGGTGGAGGACGTGCTGCGGCAGCACCCGCAGGTCCGCGACGCCGCGGTGTGGGCCGTCGACTCCGAGCTCGGGGAAGACGACGTCATGGCGGGCCTGATCTTCGAAACCGGCGTCACCCCCGCCTACCCGGAGATCGTCCGGTTCTGCGAGTCCAGGCTGGCCTACTTCGCGATCCCGCGGTACTTCGTCAGCCTCGACGAGTTCCCCGTGACGGAAAACGGCAAGGTCCGCAAGGCCGCTCTGCGCAGCCTCGGCGCCGCCGCCGCCGAATGGGACCTCGAAGCAGCCGGTTACCGGCTCCAGCGGTGAGCAGTCCAAGCAGAAACACAGTCGTCGCGAACGCAGATGTGGAGATCGATATGACAAGTGCCGGCGTGGTGCGGAACTTCGTCGGCGGCCAGTTCGTCGAGAGCGGTGAACTGTTCGACGACATCAACCCCGTCGACGGCAGCGTGGCCGCCCGCGTGCACGAAGCCGACGAGTCGATTGTGGACAGTGCGGTGCGTGCCGCGAGGAAGGCGCTCGACGGACCGTGGAGCCGCCTTGGCGCGCCCCAGCGGGCGGCGCTGCTGCGCCGGATCGCGGACGTGATCGAGGCCCGGTTCGACGAATTCGTGGCCGCGGAGGTCGCCGACACCGGCAAACCGGTGTCACTGGCACGCCAGATCGACGTGGCGCGTGCCGCGGCGAACTTCCGGGCGTTCGCCGACCTCGTCTCCGCGACCGGGCTGGACTCCTTCCTGACCGAACTGCCCGACGGCCGCCGCGCGTTGAACTACGCGCTGCGCAAGCCGCTCGGCGTGGTCGGGGTGATCGTGCCGTGGAACCTGCCGCTGCTGCTGCTCACCTGGAAGGTGGCTCCCGCGCTGGCCTGCGGCAACACCGTCGTGGTCAAGCCGTCCGAGCTCACACCGGCCACGGCCACGTTGCTGGCCGAGGTGATCACCGAGGCCGGGGTGCCCGACGGCGTCTACAACGTCGTGCACGGCTTCGGGGCGGGCTCGGCCGGCGCGCACCTGACCGTGCACCCCGGCATCGACGGCATCACGTTCACCGGGGAGTCGTCCACCGGATCCACGATCATGGCCGCCGTCTCGCCGCGGGTCCGCCCGGTGTCGTTCGAGCTCGGCGGCAAGAACGCCGCCATCGTGTTCGCCGACGCCGACCTGAAGCGGGCTGTGGACACACTGACCCGCTCAGTGTTCACCAACACCGGACAGGTGTGCCTGTGCACCGAGCGGGTGTACGTGCAACGGCCGGTGTTCGACGAGGTGGTCGCCGCACTGGCCGAGCGGGCGGCGGCGCTGCGCCTCGGGCGGCCGGAGGAGGCGGAGACCACCACCGGGCCGTTGATCTCGACCGAACACCGGGAGAAGGTACTCGGCTACTACCGGCTGGCCGAAGAGACCGGCGCGCAGGCGGTGGTCGGCGGGGCCGTGCCGCGGCTCGGAGCCGGCCTCGACGGCGGGGCCTGGATCGAGCCGACGCTGTGGACCGGGGCCGGCAACGACAACCGGTTGCTGCGCGAGGAGATCTTCGGGCCAGTGGCCGCGCTGGTGCCGTTCGACACCGAGGACGAAGCCGTGGCACTGGCCAACGACACCAGCTACGGCCTCGCCGCGACCGTGCTGACGACCGACCTCGACCGCGGTCACCGCGTCGCGGGCCGGATGCGGGTGGGCATCTCGTGGGTGAACACGTGGTTCCTGCGCGACCTGCGCTCGCCGTTCGGCGGCTCCGGCCTGTCCGGTATCGGTCGTGAGGGCGGCGAACATTCGCTGCACTTCTACTCCGAGCCCACCAACGTGTGCGTCGAGCTGTGAGGGGAAGTTCGTGAACCGACAACCGGTCGTCGACTCGCTGGCCGAGCGGCTGGACACGGCGCAACTGACCGCCACCGCGTGCGCCCAGCTCTCCGACGAGCACGACCTGTCGCTGGATGAGGCCTACGCGGTGCAGCGCGCCGTGCTCGCCCGCCGGGTCGCGCGGGGCGAGCGGATCGCAGGGGTGAAGCTCGGCTTCACCAGCCGGGCGAAAGCCGAGCAGATGGGCGTGTCGGACGTGATCATCGGGCAGCTGAGCTCGGCGATGCTGGTGGACGACGGCGGCGCCGTCGACCACGCCGGGCTGGTGCATCCCCGCGTGGAGCCCGAGGTGGCGTTCCGGCTGTCCCGGACGATCGAGCCCGGTGACCCGGTGCCCGGCCCGCGTGCGGTCGTGGACGCGGTGGCGCCGGCGCTGGAGATCATCGACTCCCGCTACCGCGACTTCGAGTTCGACCTCACCGACGTCGTGGCGGACAACACCTCCGCGGCACACGCGGTGATCGCGGCGTGGCAGGACGCGTCCCGTCCCCTCGGGGATCTTCCCGTGGTGCTCGAGCTCGACGGCCGAGTGGTCGCCACCGGCTCCACCGACGCGATCCTCGGCGACCCGTGGCAAGCGGTGGCCGCGGCGATCCGGCTGGCACACACCTACGGGATTCCCCTGCCCGCCGGCACAGTCCTGCTCGCCGGTGCGGCCACCGAAGCGGTCGCCGTGCCGCCGGGAGCGGAAGTGCGCGCCCGGGTGGACACGCTCGGCGAAGTGACCGTACGACTACGCGGAGGCACAGATGGTCAGCAGTGAGGTCGTGGCAGGCAAGGCCACACCACGGGGACGGTTCCCTCACGTGAAGGTCGCGGGCGATCACGTCTACGTGTCCGGCACCAGCAGCCGGCGCCCGGACAACACGATCGCGGGAGCCGAAGTCGACCCGATGGGCACCACCGCGCTCGACATCCGCGCCCAGACGCGGGCCGTGATCGAGAACATCGCGGACATCCTGCACGCGGTCGGGGCCGATCTGACCGACCTCGTGCAGGTGACCGCCTACCTGGTCAACATGAACGACTTCGGCGGCTACAACGAGGTGTACGGCGAGTACTTCGACGAGTCGGGCCCGACCAGGACCACCGTCGCCGTGCACCAGCTGCCGCACCCGCACCTGCTGCTGGAAATTCAGGCAGTGGCACACGTTCCTGGAGTGTCCGAAAAGGAGGTTAGGTCATGACCCCGGTCAACCCGGTCATCGATTTCGCGCGGTGGATCGACGAGCACGAGCACCTGCTGAAGCCGCCGGTGAACAACAAGCAGATGTGGGAGCGGACCGGTGACTTCATCGTGCAGGTCGTCGGCGGTCCCAACCAGCGGACCGACTACCACGTCGATCCCTACGAGGAGTGGTTCTACCAGGTCAAGGGCGACATGCACGTCAACGTCATGACCGGGGACGGCCCGCAGACCGTGCACATCCGGGAAGGCCAGACCTGGCTGCTGCCGGGGAACCTCCCGCACTCGCCGCAGCGCCCGGAAGCCGGATCGATCGGCATCGTGATCGAGCGCGTCCGGGAGGAAGGCACCACCGAGAAGTTCCAGTGGTACTGCCTGAACTGCTCCGCACTGGTGCACGAGGTCGAACTGCAGGTGCGCGACATCGTCGCCGACCTGCCGCCGGTGTTCGAGCAGTTCTACGCCGACCCGGAGGTGCGAACCTGTTCCGCCTGCGGCACGGTGCACCCCGGAAAGGGCTGAGGTCCGGAACCGACATGACAACTGTCGACGTGCACACCCACTACGTGCCGCGCGGGTGGCCGGACCTGGAACAGGAGACCGGTTCCGCGGGCTGGCCCTGGTTCCGGGCGGAGACCGAGCACGAGGCGACCATCATGATCCGGTCGGCGGAGTTCCGCCGGATCCAGCGCAACTGTTGGGATGCCGGGGAACGATTGTCCGACATGGACGCCCACGGCGTCGACGTGCAGGTCGTCTCACCGACACCGGTCTTCTTCTCCTACGCCCGCCCTGGCGAGGAGGCGGCGAAGGTCGCCCGGATCTTCAACGACCTGGCGCTGGAGATCTGCGCGCCCGCGCCGGAGAGGTTCGTGCCGTTCTGCCAGGTCCCGCTGCAGGATCCGGACGCCGCCTGCGCCGAGCTGGACCGCTGCCTCGCGGCCGGCCACGCCGGGGTGGAGATCGGCAACCACGTCGGCGACCGGGACCTGGACGACGAGGGCATCGTCACGTTCCTCCAGCACTGCGCGCAGGTGGGCGCACCGGTCTTCGTGCACCCCTGGGACATGCCGGGTTCGCCCCGGCTGGACCGGTGGATGGCCCGGTGGCTGACCGGGATGCCCGCCGAGACCCACCTGTCGATCCTCGCCCTGATTCTGGGCGGCGTGTTCGACCGCGTGCCGCGGAGCCTGCGGCTGTGCTTCGCGCACGGCGGCGGGTCCTTCCCGTTCTGGCTGGGGCGGCTGGAGAACGCCTGGTACCAGAGGCGGGACGTGGTCGGGACCTCGGAGCTCCCGCCGTCGCACTACCTCGACCGGTTCAGCGTCGATTCCGTCGTGTTCGACGAGCGGGCCCTGCGGTTGCTGGTGGACACGATGGGCGCCGAGCGGGTCATGCTCGGCAGCGACTACCCGTACCCGCTCGGCGAGCAACCGGCCGGCGCCGTGGTTCGCGAGGCCGCGTTCCTCGGCGAGGAGGAACGCAAGCTCATCCTTGGCGGGAACGCGCTGGCGTTCCTCGGCCGGCACCGCTGAAACCGCCGGTGCGGTGGATCCCGTCCGGGGAATCCACCGCACCGCCGGATTCACGCGGCTGGTGTCACCGGGCCTTCCCGGGCCGGTAGTGCAGACCGTAGCCGCGCTCGTAGAGCGGATGCGCGGTGTCGTCGGGCACGTCGCCGAGCTGCGCCTCGACTTCCTGCTGGGACGAGGGCAGTTCGAAGGGCAGCGAGCCGCCCGGGCTGCGCTTGCCCAGCACGGTGTCCAGGAGCACACCGTCGGACACGCCGTAGTTGGCCAGCACGGCATCCGCGGTCCGGGCGACGTCGGTCAGGACCAGGGGGCGGTCCAGCTTGGGGATCGCGACCGTCGGGGTGCCCGTGGCAGCGGCCGCCTGGAGAGCCTGGTAGTCCGGCTCGGCACCGGTGAATTCCAGTCCGGTGAGGTCGGCACCGCTGCGGGGGTCGGCCAGCCGGACCAGTGCCAGGTCGGCCTCGGCTGGATCGCTGACCACACGGAGGTTCCGGCTCTCGGCCTCGGCGGCGGAGATGCCGTACAGGTAGACGTCGCGCACCGTCTTCCGGCCGGCGGGAAGCGTCTGGCCGCTGTTCTTCAGCAGGGTCAGGGAGTTGGCCTGGGCGCGGTCGCCGACGGCCTGGAACCCGGCGTTGCCCACGAGACGGCCCGCCGCGGCTTCGTCCACGTACGGGTTTTCGAAGAGGCCCAGCTGGAACTTCTGCTCCAGCACCCGCTGTGCCGCTTCGTCGACCCGTTCCTCGCTGACGAGGTGCTGCCGCACGGCCTGCACCACGTACCCGGGTTGGTCGCTGCCGCCGATCTGGTCGACGCCGGCATTGAGGGCGAGCGCGGTGCGCTCCAGGACGGTCTGCTGCTCCACGCCCCAGGGCATGCCGACGCCCCACGGCCCGATGAACGAGGCAGGCGGCCGGTTGTTCCGGCATTCCTCGGGGCAGTCACCGGTGATGCCCCAGTCCGACACGATGACGCCGTCGAAGCCGTAGGTGCCCCGGAGCAGGTCCTTCAGCAGGTAGGAGTTGAACCCGGCGCCGACCTGCGGCACCTCGGTGCCCTGGTGGGTGAGGTCCTTCAGAATGGAGTACGTGGGCATGATGCCGGAGGTGTTCGCGGCGAACGCGCCCTGGAAGGGCGTGATGTGGTCGGCGAAGTCGCCACCGGGGAAAGTGGCGTAGCGGCCGTAGTAGTAGTGGCTGTCGTAGCCGTTGGCCTGGGCGCCGTAGCCGACCCAGTGCTTGGTGACCGTGGCGACGCTGCCGTCGTGCAGCCCGGTCGAGCCGTTCTGCAGGCCTTCGACGTAGGCGCCGACCTGACGGGACGCGTCTTGGGGGTCGGAGCCGAAGGTGCCGTTGATCCGGGTCCACCGCGGTTCGGTGGCGATGTCGGCCTGGGGCGAGAGCGCTTCGGTGATGCCGACGGCCCGGTACTCCTGGCGGATGATGTCGCCGAGGCGCTCGGTGAGCCGGGGATCGCCGGCGGCGGCGATGCCGATGGCGTCGGGCATGGCGGTGGTGCCCGATCCCGCGACGGTCTGGCCCTCGACGACGGCGAACCCGTTGCGGGGGTCGGTGGAGATGACGACCGGAATGCCCAGGCGCTGCTTCTCGGCTGTCTCCTGCACGCTGTTGTTCGCCGCGGCGACCTTGCGGGGCGCCGCGGACAGGCGGGTGATGGCACTGGTGACGTGGCGCTCGCCGACGAGCGTGGCGGTCTTGGCCGGGTCGTAGCCCTCGCCGGAGACCGGGAGCGTGCCGTGGACCAGCAGTCCCGCCTTCTCCTCCAATGTCATCCGGGAGAGCAGGTCGCGGGCGCGGGCGGTGTCGTCCAGGCGCCAGTCCTCGTAGGGGGTGAGACGGTGGTCGCGGTCGAGATCGCGGAAGCGGAGCCCATTCACCTCGATGATGGGGACACTGCGGGTGGACAGCTGAGGCTGCCGGGCGGTGTGGCCGTGGGCCGCGGCCGGTGCGCTGAACCCGCCGGCGGTGAGCGCGGCCACGGTGGTGATGGCGGCTCCCACGGCCAGCTTCCCGCGCCGGCCCGTGCGGTGTCTGGAAATGCGCATGAAATCCTCTCCGTTGAGGTCGTTCACCGGCCGGGCGCCGGCGGCAGCGGGCCACGCCAGGCCTCGACCATGGAGTCTGGGTTCGTCCACGCCGGAGCGGAAATCACTTCTCGTGAAGTGCCGCATCAGTCTCGTGGATAGCCGGTGTCCGGCACGCGGCTCACCGCGTCGTGTCGCGGGGCACCTGCAACAGACCGCGGTGGCGTTCGACAGCCGCCTCGGTGCGGGGAATGTCGCCATCGATGATGGCGGCGACGAGTTCCTCGTGCACGGCCACGCGGTGGCCGAGGTAGTCGCCGGTCGGCTCTTCCCGGTCCGGGTCGGCGTGGGTCGACAGGTCGGCGATGCACCGCGTCATGGTCACGTAGACGGCCTTGGCCATGTGGTTCCGGCTGATCTCGGCGATGCGCTCGTGGAGCGCCCAGTTCGCGCGCATGAAGCTGTCGGTGTCGGTCGCGGCCTTCTTCAACGCACGCAAGCCCTGCTTGAGGGCTTTGATGTCGGCGGCGTCGCGGTGGCGCGCGGCGTCGGTGTCGATCAGCATTTCGAGGGCTTCGCGTACCGCGATGGCGTCCTCGACCGTGGTCGGCATGGCCTTCACAGTCAGCAGGGTGTGCCGGAGCCGGACGACCGGGTTCGGGTTCGCGACGAAGAGACCGCCACCGCGGCCGGGGCGGATCTCGAGGCTGCCGCGGTCGGTGAGCAGCCGGATGGCCTCGCCGACGGTGGAACGGGCGAAGCCCGTCTCCTCGCGGAGGCTTTCGATGGTGCCGATCGCGTCGCCGGGCCGCAGGCCCTGCTCGGTGATCCGGCTCTCGATGTCGGCAGCCAGCGCTTCGGCGCGCGTCCGCGGTGGGGTCGTAAACATCCGAACCAATCTAACAGATTGCGTGCTCGCCGCGAAGCCGGAGCCGCCGCCGAATTCACACTTACGATCCAAACCGTCATGATGTTATGTTCGCCCGATCCGAACGTCGGGAAGGTGGTGGCGCGATGGGGCGCGTACTGGTCAGCGGTGGGACCGTGCTGACGATGGAGCCGGGGGACCGGCCGCGGGTGGCGGACGTCCTGATCGAAGACGACAAGATCGTGGCGGTCGACGAGCGCATCGAGGCGGACGCGGAGGTGATCGACGCGTCCGGGCAGATCGTGACCCCGGGCCTGGTCGACACCCACCGGCACGTGTGGCAGGCGGGCCTGCGCGGGCTGACCGGGGACTCGGTGCTCAAGGACTACTTCCGCAGCGTCCGGTTCCAGGCCTCGCCGCACTACCGGCCGGAGGACATCCGGATCGGCAACCTCGCCGGCATGCTGGAGGCCGTCGACGCCGGCGTGACCACCGTGCTCGACTTCTCCCACGCCATCGTCACGCCCGACCACGCGGACGCGGCCATCGACGGGACCATCGAGTCCGGTGCGCGCAGCCAGTTCGCGCTCGGCTTCAGCGACGTGCCGGGCCGCGATCCGTCGCTCGCCACGCCGGAGGGGCTGCTGGCGCTCGCCGCCAAGCTGCGCAACGGACGGCTGTCGTCCGACGATGCCCTGGTGACGATGGGGATCGCGCTGTCGGACCTGCCCGAGGTGGGGATCGACCGGATCCGCGCGGAGCTGACCGGCGCCCGCGAACTCGGCCTGCGCAGCACCACCAACGGTCTCGCGATCCTGTTCCACGAGCCGGTCGACGACCTGGAGGTGTTCGACTCGGCCGGGCTGCTCGGGCCGGACATCGTGTGGGTGCACCTGAACTACGCGACCGCGGAGCAGTTGCGCCGGGTCGCGGACACGGGTGGTTCCGTGGCGACGTGCACGGAAGCCGAGATGGCGATGGGCATGGGCAGGCCCGCGACGGAGCGGGTTCTGGCGGCCGGTGGCCACTGCACCTTCGGTTGTGACGTGACGACGTCGGTGTCGGGCAGCATCCTCAGCCAGGCGCGCACCGCGATGCAGGTCGGGCGTCTGCTCGCCGCGGACGAGCGGATGGCGTCGGGCCGTGCCCCGGAGTCCGTCCCGCCGTCCTGCGAGACGATCTTCAAGGGCGCGACCATCTGGGGCGCCGAGGCGCTGGGCCAGGCGCACCGGATCGGCAGCCTCCGCCCTGGCAAGCAGGCGGACCTGCTCGTGATCCGGGCCGACGCGGTGAACACCGCCCCGGTACACGATCCGTACGCCACCGTCGTGTCCCAGGCCCATCCGGGCAACATCGACACCGTTCTCGTCGCCGGGCGCAAGCTGAAGTCGGGCGGGCGGCTGACCGCCGACTGGGCGTCGGTGCGCAAGCGGCTGGAGGAGTCGAAGGAGTACCTGACCGGCGTGATCACGCGCAACGGTGGCTTCTTCCCGCAACCCCCGCTCGACCTCCCGTGGTGAAGGAGCACGTTCGATGAAGGTGGTGCGCGCGGACGAGGCCGTGCCCTACGACCCGCCGGGACACCGGGGTGTCGACGCGCGGCGGCTGCAGCAACTGGCGGGGTTGACCGTTTCGGTGTCCACCTACGAGCAGGGGGGTGCCGTCACCGAACTGCCCACCGCGGCGGACACGGTGTACGTGGTACTGGCCGGCACCTTGCGGGTGACGTCGCACGACGACGGCGCCTGCGTCGATCTGGGCGTGCACGACTCGGTTTTCCTCAGGGCGGGGGAGACACGCTCGGTGGTGAACGTGTCCGATGCCGACGCGGTCCTGCTCGTGGTCCTGGGCGGTGCGCCGTGAACCGGCTGCCGGACTACGACCAGCTCCCGCCGGGGCCGCACGGCGGACGGCTCGGCTGGGGGTTGTTCGGCGCCGGGGACGACCTCGGGCTGGTCAACCTGCTGACCCCGGAACGGGTCGCCGAAGCGGCGAAACTGGTCCGGCGCGGTGTCGGTTTCTCGCTCGACGTCCCGCACGGCACGTTCGCGCCACCGCTGAACAGCGCGCGGGGCAACCCTCGTCACCACGTGATCGCCCAGCCGGGCGGGATCGGGTTCGACGACGTCTGGGACAACGTCTACCCGCAAGCCGGGAGCCAATGGGACTCGCTGGCCCACATCGGGTACACGCGCGAGGTGTACTACAACGGCGCCACCGCCGAGGACATCCGCGCCGGGCGGCGCAACACGGTCGACGGCTGGGCGCGGCACGGGATCGCCGGGCGCGGGGTGCTGCTCGACATCCCGGCCACCATGCGGGAGCTGGGGCGGGACTACGACCCCGGGGAAACCGTCGAGCTCGGCGTCGCCGAGCTGGAGGCGGCCCGCGAACTGTCCGGAGTGGACTACCGAACCGGGGACATCCTGTTGATCCACACCGGTTTCGGGTCCTGGTACCGTGATGCCCCGCCGGAGGTGCGCAAGGCGCTGCCCCGCGGCCTGCGCGCGCCGGGGCTCGAACACTCCGAGGACGTCTGCCGCTACCTGTGGAACGCGCACGTGGCGGCCGTCGCGTCCGACACGTTCGCGGTCGAGGCGTGGCCTGCCGACACGAGCGAGGCCCGGCAGCCCTTCGGGTTCATCCACCAGATGCTGATCGGGAGCTTCGGCATGGCGCTCGGCGAGCTGTGGTGGCTCGCCGATCTCGCCGCCGACTGCGCGGAAACCGGTGTCTACGAGGGATTCCTGGTCAGCGCGCCCACTCAGGCGCCTGGTGGCATCGCCTCGGCGGCCAACGCGGTTCTCTTCAAGTAGCGGGAATCCCTTGACGGTCCGGGGACCTCGCGTGCACTATCAAAACCTCGTAAAGGTTCGGATGTTTTATCTCGGGCGCTTTCAAAGGAGAAGGTCGCGTGTCTGACATCTACGACGTGGCGGTCGTCGGCTACGGCCCGGCCGGCGAGGTGGCGGCCGCCACCCTGGGGCTGGCCGGTCACCGGGTGGTGGTGTTCGAGCGCCACCACGCCCTCTACCCGTTGCCGCGCATGGTGACGTTCGACGGTGAGGCGTGCCGGACGGTGCAGGCCACGGGCACCGACGTCGATCTCGCTCTCAGCACGGCGAAGGTCCTCGACAGCTGCGAGTTCGGCGACGCGGCCGCCGAGGCGATGCTGGTGCTCGACTGGGCCGGGGAGCAGTGCGGGTTCCGGGCGCACTACTCGGTTTTCCAGCCCGACGTCGAGCAGGTGGTGCACGACCGGGTCGACGCGATGGACAACGTGGACGTGTGCCGCGGCACCGAGGTCTGCGCGCTGGAGCAGTTCGACGACCACGTCCGGTTGTCCGTGCGGCCGAAGGGTTCCCGCAACCCGGCCGAGGAACGGGTGGTCAAGGCCCGCTACGTGATCGGCGCGGACGGGACGAACAGCTTCGTGCGCGAGGCCGCGGGCATCCGGATGAAGGACTACGGCATCCACGAGCGCTGGCTGAACTTCGACATGAACAAGCTGGGTGAGCTCCCGCCGGAGTTCGAGCGGCTGATCATGATCATGGACCCGGAGCGTCCCCACATGTACATGCCGCTGGGCACCGAGCGGCAGCGGTTCGAGATCAGGGTCGCCGACGACGAGACCGACGAGGCGATGCACGACCCGCAGGTGGCGTGGGACTTCCTCGGCCGCGTGCACGGGCTGGGCCAGGACAAGCTCTCCATCTGCCGCCAGGTCGTCTACCACTACTACACGCGCGTCGCGACGCAGTGGCGCAAGGGCCGGGTCTTCATCGCGGGCGACGCCGCGCACACGATGACGCCGTACCTGGGCCAGGGCGGGTGTTCGGCGATCCGGGACGGCCGCAACATCGGGTGGAAGCTCGCGCTGGTGCTGTCCGGGCAGGCCGGTGACGCGCTGCTCGACCAGTACCAGGCGGAGCGGGAACCCCACGTGACCACGCTGGTGTTCGCCAGCCACGCCCTCGCCAAGATCGTCAACATCGTGGACCACGAGGCGGCGGAGAAGCGCAACTACGAGATGCGCAACAACCTGATGCCGCCGCTGCCGCCGTTCCCCAAGCTGGAGCACGGCGTCCTGCACCGCGAAGCCGACGGCAGCGTCGCGCCGGTCACGGGATCGCTGTCCCCGCAGGGAACCCTGCGGCGCGGCGCGCACCAGGGCCGGGGGGACGACGTGCTCGGCCACGGCTTCCAGCTCATCAGCAGGCGCGAACCCGAGCTGGACGAGCGACAGCGGGCCGCACTGGAGGCGATCGGCTGCGCGATCGCGGTGGTCGGCGACGACTCCGCCGCCCACGCCGTCACCGACGTGGACGGCGTGTACACCGCGTTCCTCGACCAGCACGGCGCCGACGCTTACCTCACCCGTCCGGACTGGTACGTGTTCGGCACGGCCGCCGCGGACGGCGTCGGCGCGCTGGTCGACGAGCTCGCCGAGCGGCTCTCCCTCACGCCGCGGACCGCGGAACCGGCGCCGGCCGCCTGATTCCAGCACTGCAAGAAAGGTTCGACATGACCGAAGTAAGCACCACCACCGACCTCGAATACGCCCGGGTGGGGGACACGTCCCTCAAGCTCGACCTGTACCGGCCGGAGCGCCCGGAACCGGTCGCGGTCGTGCTCTACCTGCACGGTGGCGGCTGGCAGGTAGGGGACAAGACCGACGGGGCCAAGGAGCGCCTCGCCGCGCTGGCGAGCCACGGCATCGCCGTGGCGTCGGCGAACTACCGTTTCGTGGCCGAGGCCGGGTATCCCGCGCAGGTGCATGACGCCAAGGCGGCGGTGCGCTGGCTGCGCGCGCACGGCGGCGAGTACGGGTTGCGCACCGACCGCATCGGCGCGTGGGGCGCGTCCGCCGGGGCGTACCTGGCGAGCATGCTGGGGCTGACCGCGGGTCACGAGGAGCTGGAGGGCGAGATCGGCGACGACCTCGGTCAGTCCAGCGCCGTGCAGGCCGTCGTGCACTGGTTCGGCCAGACCGACCTGCTGGCCAACTCGCGCCGCACGTGGCTGGAGAAGGAAATCCTGAACCCGCCGTTCGAGGGCCCGCTGCTGGGCCTCGGGGACGTGGGGGAGGACCCGGCGCGCGCTCGCGAAGCCAGCCCGCTGTACCACGTGCACGCCGGCGCGCCGCCGTTCCTCGTCGTGCACGGCGACCGGGACCGGGTCACGCCCGCCGGCGAGAGCCAGGCACTGCACGACGCGCTGGTGCGCGCCGGTGCCGAGTCGACGTTCGTGTTGCTGGGCGGCGCCGGGCACGAGGGCGCGGAGTTCGACCGGCCGGACCACCTGCGGCTCACCGCGGCGTTCCTCGCCGCGCACCTGGACGGGGACCGCTGATGGCCGAGGACCTGCTCGGCCAGGTGCTCGCGCAGATCGGCGGGGACAACCCCCGCCTGCGCGAGGTGATCACCTCGCTGACCACCCACCTGCACGGTTTCGTCGCCGAGGTCAAGCCGACCGAGGAGGAATGGCTGGCGGGCCTGAACTTCCTCGTCGAGACCGGCCGCTGGTGCACGCCCCGGCGCAACGAGTTCATCCTGCTGTCCGACATGCTGGGACTGACCACCGCGGTCGACGACGTCAACCACGTCGGCCCGGAGGGCATGACCCCGTCGTCGGTGGAGGGCCCCTTCCACTCGCCTGCGCCGCCGCGCGAACTCGGCGCGTGGATCAGCCACGGTCCCGAACGACAGCGGGCCACCTCGGCCGTCGTGCACGGGCGGGTGCTCGACACCGACGGCACGCCCATCCCCGGTGCCGTTCTGGACTTGTGGCAGGCCAACGACACCGGGCTGTACGACTCCCAGGACGATTCGCAGGACGACGGCAACCTGCGGGCACTGCTGACCACCGGCGCCGACGGCGCCTACTGGTTCCGGTCCATCGTGCCCAGCAGCTATCCGGTCCCGACCGACGGGACCGGCGGCAAGCTGCTCACCGCGATCGGCAGGCACCCGATGCGGCCCGCGCACCTGCACGTCCGGATCACCGCCGACGGATACCGGCCGCTCACCACGCACGTGTTCCTGGCAGGCGACCCGTACCTCGACTCCGACGCGGCGTTCGCGGTCAAGGACGAGTTGGTCGTCGAACCAGTACGACGCGAGACCGAGGCCGATCTGCGGCGCTGGCAGATGGACACACCCTTCGAGGAGTTGGAGTTCGACTTCCACCTCGCGCCCGCCGACTGGAAGGACGGGGCAGCGCAGTGAAACTGGTAGGAATCTCCACCGGCGGCGCCACGACGATCGCGCGCCTGAACGACGACGGTACGGCGACGCCCATCGCCGATCGCGACGTCTTCTGGACGGACCCGCGCGGCTGGCTCGCCCGCGCCGGGCGGGGAGCGGGCGAAGTCGTGCCACCCGAACACCTCGTGCCGGTCGTCCCGCCGTCCGCCCGCGTGATCTGCGTCGGCCTGAACTACCGCGCCCACGCCGCGGAAGGGGCCTTCCAGGTGCCGGAGTTCCCCACGCTCTTCGGCCGCTGGACCGCTTCGCTCACGGCTGGGGGCGCCTCCGCCCCGGTTCCGGCGGGCGAGGCCGGACTCGACTGGGAAGGAGAGGTCGCCGCCTACGTCGGCGCCACCCTGCGCGACGTCGACGCGGACACGGCCAGGGCCGCGGTCCTCGGGTACTCGACGTTCAACGACCTCACCGCCCGCCGCGCGCAGAAGCTCACCACGCAGTGGACGCTGGGCAAGAACGCCGACCGCAGCGGGCCCACGGGCCCGCTCGTGACGTCCGACGAGGTGGGGGACCTGCGCGACGGGCTGTCGGTGACGACCCGCGTCAACGGCACCGTCGTGCAGGACGGCAACACCCGCGACATGATCTTCGAGGTCGGCGAGGTGTTGTCGTTGATCAGTCGCACGTTGACGCTGAACCCCGGTGACGTCATCGCCACCGGCACCCCGGAGGGCGTCGGCTACGTCCGCACACCGCCGTGGCTGCTGCGACCCGGTGATGTCGTCGAAGTCGCCGTCGACCGGCTCGGTGTGCTGCGGACCCCCATCGTCACCGCCGGTGCGCCGGCACACCCCCGCACCGAGCTCGAGGAGGCACGTCCGTGACCACTCCGACCCTGAACCACTGGTCCGGGGGAGCCGAACTGCCCGGACGCGCGGGCCGCTACTCGGAGGTGACGGACCCGGCCACCGGCGCCGTCACCGCGCGGCTGGCGCTTGCGGAGCAGTCCGAAGTGGACGCGGTGGTGGCCGCTGCCACGGCCGCGTTCCCCGCCTGGCGGGACACCTCGCTCGCCCGGCGCACCCAGGTCCTGTTCCGGTTCCGCGAGCTGCTGAACGCGCGCAAGGACGAGCTGGCCGCGCTCATCACCGCCGAGCACGGCAAGGTCCTCTCCGACGCCGCCGGCGAGGTGACGCGCGGCCAGGAAGTCGTGGAGTTCGCCTGCGGCATCTTGCACCTGCTCAAGGGTTCCGCTTCGGTGAACGCCTCCACCAAGGTCGACGTCACCTCGGTGCGGCAGCCGGTGGGGCCGGTCGCGATCATCGGCCCGTTCAACTTCCCCGCGATGGTGCCGATGTGGTTCTTCCCGATCGCGATCGCGGCCGGGAACACCGTGGTGCTCAAGCCGAGTGAGAAGGTGCCTTCGGCGGCGCTCTGGCTGGCGCGGCTGTGGCAGGAGGCCGGGCTGCCGGACGGCGTGTTCAACGTCCTCAACGGGGACAAGGTCGCCGTCGACGGGCTGCTGACCCATCCGGACATCAAGGCGGTGTCCTTCGTCGGCTCCACCCCGATCGCCCGCTACGTCTACGAAACCGGGACGGCGCACGGCAAACGGGTGCAGGCGCTGGGCGGCGCGAAGAACCACATGGTCGTGCTGCCCGACGCCGACCTCGACCTGGCCGCCGACCAGGCCGTCAACGCCGGCTACGGCTCCGCGGGGGAGCGGTGCATGGCGATCTCCGCGCTCGTCGCGGTGGGCGACATCGCCGACGAGCTGGTCGCGCGGATCGCGGACCGCACCAGGGCGCTCCGCACGGGGGACGGCAGGCGGGACTGCGACATGGGACCGCTGGTGACCGCGGCGGCCCGGGACCGCGTGACCGGCTACATCGAGGCCGGGCAGGCCGCGGGCGCCGAACTCGTGGTGGACGGCCGCGAAACGAAGCCGGACGCCGACGGGGACGGATTCTTCATCGGCCCGACGCTGTTCGACCATGTGACCACCGACATGTCCATCTACACCGACGAGATCTTCGGCCCGGTCCTGTCGGTGGTCCGGGTGGACACCTACGACGAGGCGATCGCGCTGATCAACGCGAACCCGTACGGCAACGGCACGGCGATCTTCACCAACGACGGCGGCGCCGCACGCCGGTTCGCCGACGAGATCGAGGTCGGCATGGTCGGGATCAACGTGCCGGTCCCGGTCCCCGTGGCCTACCACTCCTTCGGCGGCTGGAAGAACTCCCTCTTCGGCGACACGCACGCGCACGGCGTCGAAGGAGTGCACTTCTTCACCCGCGGCAAGGTGATCACGACGCGCTGGCTCGACCCGTCGCACGGCGGGATCAACCTGGGCTTCCCGCAGAACACCTGACCCTGGACGGCGGATTCCACGTCGAGGAGCGCCTCGGCGTGGAATCCACCCGGGTGACTGCGTCGGTGCCTCGCCGGCAGCCGGCAGGGCGTACTCACCGCCACCTACCGTGCCACCGGTTCCGGCTCGCGCTCCGGGGAAAGCCGCGGCGGTCCGGACGCCGGAGGGCGCCGCCGGAAGACAGCGGTGCCGATGAGGACCACCGTGCCGGCCAGGCACAGCCAGGCGAAGGCGTCCCCGATCACGCGGTACGGCGTGGTGACGCCGTGGACCGGCACGTCGACCAGCCACAGGTTCTGGTCGATCAGCGTGTTCTGGGTGGACAGCACATGGCCCTTGGTTGTCGAACGCCACCGACCAGCCGACGTAGTCCTGCCGCACCAGCGAGTAGCCGTTCTCGATGGCGCGCAGACCGGCCATCTCGGAATGCACCCGGCCGATCTCCGGCCAGTCACCGCCGGGCACCAGCATGATGTCGGCGTCCGCGTGCATCATCGCCGGGAAGTCGGCGTCGTAGCAGATCACGCTGGAGAGGCGGCCGTAGGGCGTGTCGACGACCGGGGCGACACCGCCGCCGGGCCGGTACGGCTCCAAACCGGGAACCGGGTGCGACTTCTGATAGGTCCACAGGACAGCGCCGTCCGGGCCGATCAGGTGGGTTTCGTCCCGGCTGTCCCGAGGGCTGGGCAGGTAGACGTTGTCGGCGACGAGCAGGTAGATCTGCTCCTGCCGGGCGATGTCCTGCGCCCGCGAGAGGAGCGCGGGCAGGCCCGCGTGGGAGACGTAGGCCGCGTTCTCCGACCAGACGACGATCTTCGCGCCGGCCTGGGCCGCGTTCCTCGTCCTGGCGAACAGGTCGTCGATCACGGCGGCGGACTCCGCTCTCACCGTGTCGGGATCGAACCGCGGCAGCGCGCCCTGCCCGCGGGTCACCTCGACGTCCGGGCGGCCGAGGGCCGTCATCTGGTCGTGGATCAGGCCCATGTTGGCGTTGAGGCCCGCGATGCGGACGGTCTGCGTGGTGTCCACCGGGAACCACGCCATCCGCGCCGCGCCGCCGACCACCACGAGGGCGAGGACGGCGACGTAGCCGCCGACCACGCGCGCGGTGCGCCACGACGGCGGGTGCGCCCAGGCCCAGTTCGCCACGGTCGCACATCCACCGATGAGGAAACCGATCCCTACGAGCCGGTCACGGACGCCACCTGCGACAACGCGAGGTTGTCGAACTGGGTGTTGGCGAGCAGACCGACGACTGTGCCGAACGGCGCGAACGTGCCCAACAGGAACTCGGACACGACGACCGCCATCGGGAACAGCAACAACTCACCGGCCGTGCCCAGTCGTGGCGCGACCAGCCGGTCGGCGATGTAGGGCAGCGCGAGCACGACGCCGAAGGTCAGGCCGGCCAGCACCGTCATCCCGGTCATCGGCACGGCCGTCTGCCAGATCCAGAACATCGCCCCGGCCCAGGACACGAGCCACACCAGGACCAGGCTGCCGAGCGGGTGGCTGGTGCGCGCGAAGCGCAGCAGGAACACCGGGAACAGCCACGCGGCCAGCGGGATGTCCCAGCGACCGCCCACGGCGAACAGGGCGGCCACCGCGCCGACGGCCAGCCACAACCAGCGTCGTCGATCGTTCGAGACGTTGCTCATCGAGTCCTCCGAGCTCCCGTGCGCGTGCTAGGCCGCGTTCCCGGCCAAGCCGAGCCGGAGCAGGCTCTCGGCAGTGTCGACGATCAGCTCCTCGTTGGACCTGGGCTGCCAGCCCAGCACCCGGCGTGCCTTCTCCGCGCTCGCCCGCTTGACCTTGCCCAGTTCGTGCACGTGCCCGCGCAGCGCCGGATCCGCGCGCGATGCCAGGCGTACCAGCAGATCCGGCGCCTCACGTGTGGGCACCCGCGCGCCCAGCCGGTCCCGGAGCACGCGTGCGATGTCGGCGATCCACAGCGTCGCTCCCGCGACCGCGAGGAAGCGCTCGCCCCTGGCCGCCGGATCAGTCATCGCCCGCAGGTGCAGGTCTGCCACGTCCCGCACGTCGACCAGGGCGAAGGACAGGCGCGGCAGCGCGGGTACCTCGCGGTTCAGCAGACGCCGGACGAGTGTGTTGGAGGTCGACAGATCAGGTCCGAGCACGGGCCCGAGCACCGTGACCGGATTGACGACGGCGAGTTCGAGCGACCCGCCCGCACGATCCACGAAGTCCCACGCCGCGCGCTCGGCCAGCGTCTTGGACTTCGCGTAGGCACTCACCCGGGGACCGTCCAAATCGGTCCAGTCCTGCTCGGTGAACGTCCGGCCGGAACTCGTGTGGCCGTAGCTCATCGCCGCGAAGGACGAGGTCAGCACCACCCGCCGCACCCCCGCGTCGCGCGCGGCGCGCAGCACCCGCAGCGCACCGTCACGCGCCGGCACGATGAGGTCGTCCTCGTGGCGGGGCACGGCGGCCGGGAACGGCGAGGCGACGTGCAGCACGTAGTCGCAGCCTCGCACCGCGCTCGCCCAGCCTTCGCCGGAGGTGAGGTCCGCGAACGCGAAGCTGAGCGCGTCACCCGGTTCCGCGCCGCCCGCACGCAACGACCGGCGGACGTGCTCCTCTCGCTCCGGGGAGCGAACCGTCGTCCGCACGGTGTAACCGGCTTCGAGCAGTCGCAGGATGCAGTGGGCCGCGACGAAACCCGAGCCCCCGCTGACCAATACCAACTCGCCACTCATGATTTCGCTCCCTGCGCTCGACAACAAGCGTGTCTTCGTATGAGACACGAATGTATCAGTGTGAGACGCGAGCATCAAGACAGCGATGTCTCAACCTGATACGCTGCTACTCACCATGGAACGAGCACCATCTCCCAGCAGGGGCAAGATCGCCCCGCGCTTCGACCGCACGTCCGCCGCGATCCTCGACGCCGCGGCCCGGGTCTTCTCCGAAGAGGGCGCAGGCGCGAACCTCGCCACGGTCGCCCTCGCAGCCGGTATCAGCCGCGCCACGCTGTACCGCTACTACGCCAACCGCGAGGCCTTGCTCGAAGCCCTCACGGCCGACGCCCTTGACGCCGTGGCACGCCGCCTCGTGGACGCGAACCTCGAACGCGCGACCGTCGAAGAGGCGATCGAGCGGATCCTGCGCGCGTTCGTGGCCGTCGGCGACCGCTACGCGGTGCTCACCAACGACCAGGCGACACTCGAAGCGGCACACGGAGAACTCGCCGCCCCGCTGCACGAGGTACTCACCCGGGGAATCGAGACCGGCGTCCTGCGCGACGACCTGCCCGTCGAGATCCTCTACGAGTTCCTCGCCGGCACCATCCTGAAGGCGATCGCGCTCAACCAGCAGCACCGCCTGGGACTGGAAGAAGCCAGCGCCACCGCCGCGAGCTTCTTCCTGAACGGCACGCGCTCCCGGGACTGAGGCGGCGGGCACCCACCAGCGGTCAGCCGACCGTGACGCTGCCGAGGTGGGCGAACTCCGCGGTGATCGGGTGGCCGGGGCGGAAGGGCAGCGCGTCGCTGAGGCCGCCGGTGAGGACGAGCCAGCCTTCTTCCAGGGCGAGGCCCCGTTCGGCGAGTGCGTTGGCGGCCAGCGCGAGCGCGTTGGCCGGGTGGCCCTGGACGGCCGCGCCGGTGGCGGTGTCGACGACCTCGCCTGCTTCGCGCAGCACGCAGGCCTCCAGGGCGAGGTCGAGTTCGCGGGGATCGCGGGTCACGTCGCCCACGGCGAAGCGGGCCGACGACGCGTTGTCGGCGATCACGTCGGGCAGGGTGAAGCGGAAGTCGCGGTAGCGGCTGTCGATCACCTCGAGCCCGGCCGAGACGGTGCTGACCGCGGCCATGGCGGTCGCCGGGGTGACGCCGGGGCCTCGCAGGCGGGCACCCAGGGTGAAGACGATCTCCGGTTCGACCCGGGGGTGGATCAGCTCGCCGACCGGGACCGGGGCGCCTGCGGCGAGGACCATGCCGTCGGTGAGCCAGCCGGTGAGAGGCGCGTCGATGCCCATCCGCCGCTGTTTGGCGTGGGACGTGAGGCCCAGCTTGACACCGATCACCCGTTCGCCGCGGGCGGCCACGAACTCCGTCTGCACCTGGTAGGCGGTGGCGAGGTCGAGTTCCGGCCAGTCGTCGGTGATGGGACGGCGGGCGGTGCGGCCGGTCTCCGCAGCGCGCAGTTCCCCGACGGCCCGCTCGACTGTCCACGTGGTCACGGTCATGACGCCACTGTGGACGTTTCGGCCAGGTACCACCATCCATCGTTTCCGGCCACCGGAAACGGGTGCGTTGTTCTCGCCACGACCGGACCTACGGTCGCTCCAAACCGCCGCCCGCGACGTGGCGGGCGGCACGGCTGGCTCGAGGAGACCGTCCATGAACAAACAGGAGCTCAAGGTCGTCGGTGCGTCGGCCGTCGGCACGGCGTTCGAGTGGTACGACTTCTTCCTCTACGGGGCGCTCGTGCCGGTCATCGGCAGCAAGTTCTTCAGCGACTACGGGTCCGCGGCGCAGACCGTGTTCGCGTTGCTCACGTTCGCCGCCGGGTTCATCGTCCGGCCGATCGGGGCGGTGGTGTTCGCGCGGATCACCGACCTCGTCGGCCGCAAGATCGTGTTCCTGATGACGCTGGTCCTGATGGGAGTGTCGACCGTCGCGGTGGGGCTGCTGCCGACCGCCGACCAGATCGGGATCACGGCGCCGATCCTGCTGGTGACGTGCCGCATCCTGCAGGGGCTCGCGGTCAGCGGCGAGTTCGGTGCGGCGGTCACCTATGTCTCCGAGTACGCGCCCGCCAGGCAGCGCTCGTTCTTCGTCGGCTGGCTCACCGGCACCACCGCGCTCGCGTTCAGCCTCTCGCTGGGGGTGCAGCTCGTCGTGGAGTCCATCGTGGGCACCGCGGCGTACGACTCGTGGGGCTGGCGGGTGCCGTTCCTCATCTCGGTGCTGCCGCTGGCGTTGTCGGTGTGGATCCGCAGCAAGCTCAACGAGAGCCCGCTGTTCTTGAAGATGAAGCGGGAGGGAACGCAGGCGAAGGCCCCGCTGCGGGAGGCGTTCGGGTCGCGGGCGCGGGTGCGGATGATCGCGATCGTGTTCGTGATGGCGTCGGCGCAGTCGTTCATCGGTTACCTGTCGACCGTGTACATGGTGACGACGATGAAGACCTACCTGAAGGCCGACTCGTTCACCGTCAACGCCATCTACATGGTGATCATGCTGATCGGGTTCTTCCTGTGCGTGTTCGTGTGCTGGCTGTCCGACCGGATCGGCAGGCGGCCGGTGCTGTTCGCCGGGCTCGGGCTCGCCGCGCTGCTCGCGTTCCCCGTCACCGACGCGATCACGTCGACCACCAACCCGGCGCTCGCGGCGGCACAGGACAGCGTCTCGGTCGTCATCAAGGCCGACCCCGCCGACTGTTCGTTCCAGTTCAACCCCGCCGGCACGGCCGAGTTCACCTCGGACTGCGACCGGGCACGCAACGTGCTGCAGGCCAACTCGGTCGTGTTCGACCGGCAGGACGTGTCCGGGCCGACAACGGTCGTGGTGAACGGCACCGAGATCGCGGGCGGCGAGTCGTTGCAGACCGACCTCGTGGCGGCCATCGAAGCGGCAGGTTACCCGGTGGACGGGTCGGCGACCACCATCAAGGTCGACGGGATCGGTGACTTCTTCGACGGGCGGGTGCTCGGTGTCGCGCTGCTGCTGCTGGCGCTGGTCGCGCTCGCGCAGATGACGCAGGGCCCCGCCGCGACCGCGATGGCGGAGGTGTTCCCGACCAGGATCCGCGCCACCGCGCTGTCGATCCCGTACCAGCTCGGCGTCGGCGTGTTCGGTGGCCTGCTGCCCGCGACGATGGTCGCGATCAGCGCCGAGGTCGGCAGCTTCACCACCGCTCTGTGGTATCCGGTCGGCGCGATGGCGCTGGGACTGGTGATCCTGCTGTTCACGTTGCCGGAGACCAAGGGCGTCGACCTCGGCGAGGTCAGCCTGGACGGCGACACGGCCGCCGAACCCGCCGAACCCGTTCGCCAGGGCCGGTGACCGGGATGCCGATCGTCGACGTGTCACTGGTGGCCGGACGCACCGAGGCGGAGCTGCGTGAGCTGATCACCGCGGTCCACCACGCGGTGGTGACGAGCCTGGGCGTGCCGGGGGAGTCGGTGCGGGTGCTGGTGCGGGAACTGCCGCCGACGCACTGGGCGGCGAACGACGAGACCATCGCCGAGCGCCGGTCCCGCTGACACAGCGAAGGGGGCCGCGATCCTCGCGGCCCCCTTCGATGTGCACTCAGTCGCGGAAGTGGGTGTTGGTCCAGCCGCCGTCCACCGGGATGGTGACACCGGTGACGAACGCGGCGTCGTCGGAGGCGAGGAACGCGAAGACCCGCGCCACGTCCTCGGGTGTGCCGACCCTCGGCAGCGGGCGGGCTCGGGTCACCAGGTCGTCGAAGATCCCGGACGCGATCTTCGCGCGCGTCGCCGGCGTCTCGATCAGCCCGGGCGCGACCGCGTTCACGCGGATGCCGCGCCTGCCGTAGTCGGCGGCCATCTGCCGGGTCAAGCTCGCGACCGCGCCCTTGGCCGCCGAATACGGCGCCGACCCGGCGACCCCGGTCAGCGCGAACGACGAGGCCGTGTTGACGATCACCCCGCCGCCGCCGAACACCTGGACCGCCCGCCGGGACAGCGCGAACGTCGTGGTCAGGTTCGTGCGCACGAAGAACTCGAAGTCCTCGTCGCTCGTGTCGCCCGCGGACCGGTCACCGGCCTTGCCCGCGATGTTGGCGAGCACGTCCGGTGTGCCGACGGTCGCGGCGCAGTGGCCGAACACCTCTTCGGCGGCACCGGGCGCCGCGAGGTCGACGGCCAGCGTGGCCATCGACAGCTCGGCGAGTCCCTGTACGTCGCGGTCGACGGCGAGCACGGTCGCGCCGCGGGCGGCGAACAGTTCGGCGGTCGCCCGGCCGATGCCCGACGCCGCGCCCGTCACGATCGCCGTCTTGCCGCTGAGCTGTCCGGTCACGTGTTCCTCCACAAAGGTCGACATCGTCCGCGATCATCCGCCGCAGGCCGCGACGTCACCACCGCGCGTTTCCGGTGGATGAGAACGGGTGCTGGCGATCTGTCCGCGCGTGCGGTGCGCTCGCCGCATGGACGCAACCGTGACATTCCCCGCCGACGGGGTCGCCGTGCTGGCGCTGGACCGGCCGCACCGCCGCAACGCACTGGACCGCGCGCTGCTCGACGGGCTGCCCGGCGTGCTGTCCGAACTGAACGCCGACGACCGGGTGCGTGCACTGGTGATCACGGGCCGTGGTGGCGCGTTCTGCGCGGGTGGCGACCTGGACGTGCTCGCCGACCTGGGTGCGGAAACCCCCGACGAGGCCAGGGCGCGGATGGCACGCGAGTTCGCCACGGCAAGGCTGCTGCTGGAGTTCCGCGCCCCGACCGTCGCGGCCGTCGACGGGGCCGCAGTCGGCGCGGGAATGGCGCTGGCACTCGCCTGCGACCTGCGGATCGGCTCGCCGGACGCGGTGTTCGCGAGCCCGTTCATCCGGATGGCGCTGGTGCCCGACTGGGGTGTCACGTGGCTGCTCGCCAGGGCGGCCGGGCAGGCGCGGGCGACCGAGATCGCCCTGTCCGCCCGCAAGGTCGGCGCCGAGGAGGCGCTGCGGATCGGGCTGCTCGACGAGATCGTGCCCGCGCCGCTGGACGAGGCACTCGCACGGGCCCAGCGGCTCGCCGAAGCCGATCCAGCCGCCGCGGCGGCGACGAAACGGCTCATCGCGGCGGCGACCGGCACCTTCCAGGAGGCGATCGACGCCGAGATCACCGAACAGCTCCGCGCGGTGCGGTCACCGGAGTTCGCGCGGCGGATGGGGGAGTGGTCCCAGACCGTACGGGGGCGTTCCCGGTGAATGGAAACGGACCATTGTGCACAGCCCGGCCCGCGGCGGAGGGTGAGCCGAGAAGCGAGGAAAGGGAGGACGAGCGGTGGAATCCTTCGGGCACGTCATCGCGGGTGAGGAGGTCGCCTCGGCGGACGGGGCGACGTTCGAGTCCGTCGACCCGTGGACGCGAGCGCCCTGGGCCACGGTCGCGCTCGGCTCGGCCGACGACGCGCGGCGCGCGATCCAGGCCGCCAGGCAGGCCTTCGACGACGGGCCGTGGCCGCGGATGAGCTTCGTCGAGCGCGGGGAGATCCTGCACCGGCTCGCCGACCTCATCGTCGCCAACGCCGGCGAGCTGGCGCTGGCCGACACGACGGACATGGGCAAGCCGATCAGCCAGACCGCGGGCCACGACGTGCCCCGCGCGGCGCGGAACTTCCGGTTCTTCGCCGACCACTCGCGGCTCACCCCGGCCGAGACCTTCCCCATGCCGGACGGGCACCACGCCTACACCCAGTACGACCCGGCCGGTGTGGTCGCGGCCATCGCGCCGTGGAACTTCCCGCTCATGATGGCGAGCTGGAAGGTGGCGCCCGCGCTGGCCTGGGGCAACACGGTCGTGCTCAAGCCCGCCGAACAGACCCCGGCATCCGCCACCATCCTGGCGCGGCTGGCGCTCGAGGCCGGGCTGCCCCCCGGGGTGCTGAACGTGGTGCACGGGTACGGGCCCAACGCGGCAGGCCAGGCGCTCACCGAGTCACCGGACGTCGACCGGATCACCTTCACCGGCGAGTCGTCGACCGGCAGAGCGATCTCCCGGGCCGCGGCCGCCAACCTGACACCGGTCAGCCTGGAACTGGGCGGCAAGGGCGCCAACATCGTCTTCGGCGACGCCGACCTCGACCACGCGGCCCGCTGGGCCGTCCAGGCCGTGTTCAGCAACTCGGGCCAGGTGTGCCTCGCCGGCAGCAGGCTCTACGTGCAGCGCGACATCTTCGACGAGTTCCTGGCCCGGTTCACCGCGGCCGCCGACGCGATGGTGCTCGGCGACCCCAAGGAGCGGGCCACCGAGATCGGCCCGCTGTCCTCGCGAGAACACTTCGAGAAGGTCGCCGGGTACCTGGACATCGCGACCGCGGCCGGTGCCCGCCTGCACACGGGCGGTGTCGGTGACGGGTGGTCGGTGCGCCCGACCGTCGTGGTCGGCGCCGGTCAGCGTGACCGCGTCACCCAGGAGGAGATCTTCGGGCCGGTCGTGGTGGTGCTGCCGTTCGACACGGAGGCCGATGCGGTGGCAGCCGCCAACGACACGCCATACGGTCTGAACGCCATGGTGTTCACCCAGGACCTCTCCCGCGCCCACCGCGTCGCACGCGCGCTGCGGGTCGGGACCGTCTGGGCGAACTGCTTCTTCGTGCGGGACCTGCGCGCGCCCTTCGGCGGCGCGAAGCACTCCGGCGTCGGCCGCGAGGGCGGCACGTACAGCCGGGAGTTCTTCACCGAACCGAAGGCCGTCGTCATGGAGATCGCCACACCGTGAACCAGCTGGGAGCAAAGATGACCGAGATTCGTGCCGTCAGTACTCGCAACGCGCCCACCGTGGGCTTCTCGGCAGGCACCGCCGCGCCGCTGTCCCAGGCGATCGTGCACGGGGACACGATCTACTGCTCGGGGACCGGCCCGCTCGACCCGGAGACGCGCACCATCGTCTCCGACGACTTCGCGGCGCAGGCGAAGCAGACGCTGTCCAACCTGGTCGCGGTCGTCGAGGCGGCCGGTGGCAGCCGGGAGACGGTCCTCAAGTGCACCTGCTTCGTGGCCGACGTCGCGAACTTCCCGACGTTCAACGCGG
Organism: Amycolatopsis sp. NPDC006131; assembly: GCF_040614175.1. Taxonomy (NCBI): domain Bacteria; kingdom Bacillati; phylum Actinomycetota; class Actinomycetes; order Pseudonocardiales; family Pseudonocardiaceae; genus Amycolatopsis; species Amycolatopsis sp. NPDC006131. The sequence goes on along the minus strand of NZ_JBEXTX010000008.1, from coordinate 69,999 downwards.
TCTACCGGGAGTTCTTCGAAGGCACCCCGCACTTCCCGGCCAGGACCACCGTGATCGCCACGCCGCACAGGACCGGGGTGCAGGTGGAGGTCGAGTGCATCGCGGCCGTGGCCCGGCCATGACCGACCTCGTGCTGCTCGGCGGCCGGGTGCACGCGGTGGGCGCACCCGCCGCCGAGGCGGTCGCTGTCACCGGCGGCCGGATCTCCGCCGTCGGGTCCACCGAAGACGTCGCGGCCCTCGCCGGAGCGGCCACGCGGGTCGTGCGGCTGGCCGGGAACACCGTGCTCCCCGGGCTGATCGACTCGCACTGCCACTTCGAGCAGGCGGGCATGGCCGGGCACATCGTGTCGTTCGCCGGTGCGCGCACCCTCGACGAGGCCCTGGCACGGGTGGCCGGACTCGCCGCGACCAAGGCGCCCGGCGCGTGGGTGCAGGGGCAGATGTGGAACCCGGTGCTCCAGGTGGGCCGGGCGCCGACCCGCGCGGAACTGGACCGTGCCGCAGGCGGCCGTCCGGTGTTCCTGCCCGAGGGCCACGCCGCGTCGGTCAGCACCGCGGCGCTGCGGCTGGCGGGCATCGACCCGGACGGGCACGACGGCCGTCTCGTCGAAGGTGACGTGCACGCCGTCGCCCGCATCGTGCCGCCGTGGACACCCGGGGAGCGGGCCGCGCAGCTGACGGCGGCGATGCGGGTGCTCAACGAGCACGGGATCACCTCCGTGGTCGCCGGCGCGCTGCCGCCGTCCGACGTGGACGTGCTGCGCGACCTGGCCGAATCGGGCGCCGCGACCGTGCGGGTGGCGGCCATGGTCACGCCGACCGGCGAGCTGAACCCGTCGGTCTCCGCGGCGGAGTGGCGTGATCTGCTCGCCGGGGGCCCACCGAAACCCGTTGGCGACCGGTACCTCACCCGCGGCGTCAAGCTCCAGGTCGACGGCGGCATGACACTCGGCACGGCGGCCACGCGCGAGCCGTACGAGAACAGGCCCGGCCATCACGGCGAGTTGTTCGTCGACCGGGCCCGGCTCACCGAGCTGGTCGGCATCGCGCACCGGGCGGGCTGGCCCGTCGGCACCCACGTCGTCGGCGACGCGGCCATCGACCTCGCCCTCGACGTGTACGAGGCCACCCGGGGCGGCACCACGCTGCCGGACGTGCTCATCCACGCCAGCCTCATCCAGCCGGACCAGATCGCCCGGGCTTGCGCACTCGGCGTGCAGGTGGCCGCGCAGGTCCCGTTCCTGTGGCGCAACCGCGACGCCATCGCGGGCCACCTCGGCGACGACCGCGCCGACGCGGCCGTGCCACTGCGGGACCTCGTCGACGGGCTCGGGATCGACGGCGTCGCCGCGGGCACCGACTACCCGGTGAACGACCTCGACCCGTGGCAGAACATCCACGCCATGACCACCCGGCAGGACGCGCACGGCCGCGTGGTCGGCGCGGCACAGGCGATCACGCGCGCCGAGGCCATCCGCCTGTACACCACCTCGGGCGCCGCGCACACCCGTGAGCAGGCGATCAAGGGGCGGATCGCGCCCGGCTACCTGGCCGATCTCGCGATCGTCGACGACGGCCGGACCTTCATGACCATCGTGGACGGACAGGTCGTCCACGACACGGGTCTGCTCGACTAGAGCCTGTATCGAAGTGGTTTGCGGGCCGGTGCGGGTAGCGGAACCTGAGGCGGCCCCTCGCTCCGGGATCGCCTCCTCATGACCGCCAGGTCACCACGGAGGCGCTGTCCTCGCGAGGAACCGCCTCAGAACCCGCGGCGGTGCAAGCTGACGGCGCAGGAACAAGCGGCTCCGCCACTTGGAAACACAACCTAGGAGGTAACCGATGCACCCCAGCAAGATGCCCATCGTGGAGCTGCGGAAAGCCGCCGACGAACTGGCGGCGGCAGGGAAGCGGGTCAAGGTGCTGTGGCAGGAGAGCGAGTCGCTCGCGTTCCTCGCCCGCGGCCGCGAGTACCGCAGCGAGTTCCACCTCAACCCGAGCGACGAGGTGATGCTCATGGTCCGTGGCTCGATGGACCTGCACTACCGCAAGCCGGAGGGCGGTTCGGACATCGCCGTGATCCCCGAGGGGGCCACGATCTTCACGCCGACCGGTATCGCGCACTCGCCCCGGTTCGCACCCGACGCGTTCGTGCTGGTGATCGAGCGGTTGCGGCGTCCGGGCGAGCTGGACCGCTTCCGCTGGTTCTGCCCGAAGTGCGACGAGTTCCTGCACGAGGAGGCCGTGCACGTCAGCGACTACCGCACGGATCCGGTCGCGGGCGCCTACCAGCGCTTCTACGGGGACGTGGACGCGCGGACGTGCAAGGCGTGCGGCACGGTCATGCCGGACGAGCGCCTGTGAGGCCCGCGGGCGAACTGGTCCTCGACGCGCTGCGGGCACACCCGGACCGGGTGGCGTTCGAACACGCGGGGACCGCACTGTCCTACCGCGACGCCGAAACCACGGTGCTCGGCCTGGTCGAACTGCTGGCGAAGCTGCCGCCCGAGGACACGGTGGTGCAGGTCCGGCGCAACGATCCACTGCAGTGGCTCGTGAACGCCGCGTGCTACGTCGCAGGCCGCCGGTCGGCCGGGATCCCACCGGGCACGCTGGACGACGCCGCGCTCGCCGAACGGCTCGACCGGATCGGCCCGGCGACCATACTGTCTGATGTGGACATCCCGGCACCCGGCGGGCCGGTCGAGGTCGCGCCCGCGGACGTGGTGGTGCGGCTCGGGTTCACGCGCGGCACCACCGGCCCGGTCAAGGGCGTCGAGCTGACGAGCGGGGCGCTGGGCGCGGTCGCGGTCCTGCTCCGGGACACGCTGCCCTGGCCGGACCGCCCCCGGGTGCTGTGCCCGGAGCCGGTGTCCGGAGGCTTCGGCAACCTCGTGCTGCCGACGCTGCTGCTCGGTGGCACGTTCACCATCCCGGACGAGCCCGGAGTGGACGCGCTGCTGGACGCCGTCGTCGAGTACCGGCCGACGGTTCTCCTGGCCATGCCGCCGACGTTCCGGGCGCTGCTGGACCACCCGCGGGCCGCCGGCGTCGACTGGTCGAGCCTGAAGCTGCTGATCTACAGCGGCACCTCGCTGACCGACGACGAGATCGACCGCGCGCACGCGCTGTTCGGCCAGGTGCTGTGCCAGGTGTTCGGCCAGGTCGAGGCGCCGAAGACGATCGCCTTCAGCACCCCGGCCGACCACCTCGGCCCGCACCGCGCGTCGCTGGGACGGCCGTTCCCCGGCATCGAGATCGACCTCGACGAGGCGGGCGAGCTGTGCGTGCGCGGGCCGAACATCGCGCGCTCCTACGCGTTCCCGCCCGGTTCGCCGGTCCGCGACGGCTGGCTCCGCACGGGAGACCTGTGCCGTCTCGAGGACGGCTACCTCTACCACCTCGGCAGGACGCGATGAACCGCCCGGTCGTCGACGTGCACACGCACGCCCTCCCGCTGCCGCTGCTGGACTGGCTGTCCGATCGGGGGCTCGCCGACCGCGGCGACGGGGTGGTCCGGATCGACCCGGTGATCTCCGGAATGCCGCCGGGCGCGCCCATCCCGTTGCCCGCCGCCCAGTACGACGTGGACGAGCGGCTGGCCGACATGGCACGCACCGGCGTCACCCGGCAGCTCGTGTCGGTGCCGCCGTTCGTCACCTGCGCCGACGCGACCGACGAGGCGAGGGTTCTCGACACGGTCCGGCGCGGCAACGACACGCTCGCGGAGTTGCTCGCCGGGCACCGGGGAGTGCTCGATCCGCTCGGCCACGTGCCGCTCGGCACCGGGAAAGCCGCCGACGAAGCCCGGTACTGCCTGGAGGAACTGGGGTGTGCCGGCATCGCCATCGGCACCCGCGGGCTCGGCGCGGAGCTGGACGACCCCGTGCACGAACCGCTCTGGGAGTACCTGGCGGAGCGCCGGGCGTTCGTGTTCCTCCACCCCAACAGCACGCCCGGCGGCGCCCGCCTCGCCGACTACTGGCTGCCGCAGCTCGCCGGGTTCCCCATGGAGACCGCGCTCGCCGTGTCCCGGCTGGTCCTCGGCGGCGTCCTCGAACGGCACGACCTGCGCGTGTGTCTCGCACACGGCGGCGGCTGCCTGCCCGCCCTGCAGGGCAGGCTCGACCTCGGCTGGTCCCGCAAGGCGGTCGCCCGCACCACCCCGCACCCGCCGAGTGCCTACCTGCGCCGCCTCTACTACGACACCGCCACGTTCTCGGCCCCGCTGCTGGGCAGGCTCGTCGAGGACTTCGGCGCCGGCCAGGTGCTCGTCGGCACCGATTACCCGTTCGAGCTGGCGGATGTCGATCCACTCGGGACGGTCGACGCGCTGCGGCTGGCGCCGCCGGACGCCGCGAGGATCGAGTCCGGCACGATCACCGCGTTGCTGGGCGGATCGGCGTGACGTCGGCAGTGCCGATGCCGTCGTAACCGTTGGCCAGGTCCCGGGAGATCGACAGCGCCGCGAGCCGCAACGCCGGTTCGACCGCGGTCAGCGCCCGGGTGTGCGTGACGGTGTGCGACACCACCGACAACGCCGCCACCACCCGGCGGTCCGGCCCGAAGATCGGCGCCGCCACCGACACCGTGCCCAGCGACAGCTCCTCCGCGCACCGGGCGATCCCGGTCGCGCGGACCTCCTGCAGCGACCGCATCAGGATCCCCGGCATCACGATCGTGTGCGGCGTGTACCGCTTCAACCCGGCGGCCAGCACGGACTCCTGCAGCTCCCGCGACGCGTGCGCCAGCAGCACCTTGCCGACCCCTGTCGCGTGCAGTGGCGCCCGGCCGCCGACCCGCGTGACGACGTCGACCGAGCGGCGGCCCCACACCCGCTCCACGTACAGCACCTCGTCGCCGTCGAGCACCGCGAGGTGCACGTTCTCCGCGGTCGCCTCGTACAGGTCCTGCATGAACGGCAGCGACACCTCCCGCAGTGTGCGTGGCGCCGGGCAGAGCGCCCCCAGCTCCCACAGCCGCAGGCCGATCCGGTAGACGCCGTCCCGTTCCTTCTTGAGCGCACCCAGCTCGACCAGCTCGGTCGCGATGCGGTGGACGGTCGACACGGGCATGCCGGTCACGGCGGCCAGTTCGATGAGCCGGAGCGCGGGCCGCTCCTGGGAGAACGCGTTGAGCAGCGCGAACACCCGGCCGGCCACCGTGCGGCCGGTGCTCGCCTCGCGGGGAACGCTCATGATCGGCACCGGTTCGGTCATGGCCGCGCCCACAGCGTCCGGCCGGGGTCCTGACCGGCTGATCCTAACCCGGACGACCCCGATCGTCGGAGGTCGAACGCGAGGAGGCCGATCACGGCCGCCGCGACGACGGTCATCGCCAGCGCGAGCGGACGCAAGGCGCCGGTCGCCCCGACCACGCCGACGGCGAGGATGGCACCCACGTAGCGTGCCGACTGGAACAGGCCGGCGACCACCCCGGACATGCGTTCCGGTGCGCGTTCGTACATGAGGCGCTGCAGTCGGAGGTTGCACAGGCCGTACGGGATGCCGAGCACGACCCCGTCGAGCACGATGAGCCACGCGGGTGTCCCGGGCCCGAACGCCGCGAGCGCGGCCACCCCGACCAGCAGCAACCCGCCGGAGAGCGGCAACGTCCACCGGCCCGCCACGCGAGCGCCTGCCAAGGTCACCACCACGCTGCTCGCCGCGATCGGCATGACCAGCAGCCCGGCGGCCGCCGCGTCGTAGCCGAGGGTGTTCTGCAGCCATGGCGGCAACCCGTAGAACGCACCGTAGTAGGCGAGGTTGAACAGCACGAACGTGCCGAGCACCGGCACCAGCCCGGGTGCGGCGGCGAGTGCGCGGACATCCACGAACGGCGCCGCCGCCCGCCGCTCCCACCACAGGAACCCGGTCGCCGCGACCACGAGCACCACGGCGGCAGGCCACGAGCGGCGGAGCATCAGGTCGAGCAACGCGACCACGGCCACCGCGAACAGCAGCACGCCGAGCGGGTCCAGGTTCATGCCGTTCCGCTGCCGCCGCTCGTCCGGCCCGATCGCCCGCCACGCCAGCGCCAGCGCGACCAGCATGATCGGCAGGTTCACCCAGAACACGGCCCGCCACCCGGCCCACTCGGTGAGCAGCCCGCCCAGCACCGGCCCGACCGCGCCCGCGGTCGTGTTGGCGGTGGCGACCGCGGCGAGCCGCCGCACCTCGCCGCTGCGGCGGATGACGAGGACCGCGCGAGGGAACGCGGCGGACACACCCGCCGCCTGCACACCGCGGCACAGCACGAGCACCGGCAGCGACGTCGCGGTGGTGGCCACGGCCGAGGCGATGGCGGCGACGGCCATCCCGGCGGCGAACAACCGCCGAGGCCCGATCCGGTCGGCGACCCGTCCCAGCACCGGCTGGCAGACGCACGCGGTCAGGTAGAACACGGTGACGACCCAGGTCGTCGTCCCGGGCGGCAGCGCGAACTCCCGCCCGATCTGGGCGAGCGCCACCGCCACCATCGACGAGTTCAGCGGCGCCAGCAGCGTCCCGGCGAGCAGCGCGGTGACCGCGATCCCAGTGCGCGTCATGCGGTCACGTGCAGCAGGAGCTTGCCCTCGACCTTGCCCGCGGCGAGATCGCGGAGCGCCCGTGGCCCGTCTTCGAGCGGCAGCACGTCGTGCACGCGGTGGCGCAACCGCCCGGCACCGGCCCAGTCGAAGATCACCCGCAGGTTCGCCTCGTGGACCGCGCGTGCCCGCCGCACGAACTCGCCGAAGAACACGCCCACCACCGACGAACCCTTCACGAGCGGGATGTTCAGGCCCACCCGCGGGATGTCCCCGGACGCGAACCCGACCACCAGGTACCGGCCCGCCCACGCGACGGCACGCAACGCGGCCTCGCCCACCGCGCCGCCGACCGGGTCGAACACCACGTCCGCGCCCCCGCCGGTCAGCTCCTTGATGGCGGCCTTGGCGTCCGTGCCGCCGTAGGAGAACGTCTCGTGCGCGCCGTACCGCAGCGCCCCGTTCGCGCGTTCCACCGTGGACGCACCGGCGATCACCCTCGCGCCGAGCAGGTTTCCGACGTCCACCGCGGCCGAGCCGACCCCGCCCGCCGCGCCGAGCACGGCGAGTGTCTCGCCGGGTTTCAGCCCCGCTCGCTGGACCAGCGCGTGGTAGGCGGTCGAGTAGGTCACCAGGATCGCCGCCGCCTGCCGGTCGGTGACGTGCGCGGGCAGGACGGTGACCCGGTCCGCGCGCACCACCACGGCCTCGCGCGCGCACCCGTACTCCTCGTTCCCGGCGACCCGGTCACCCACCCGCACCGACGTCACCCCGGCGCCCACCGCGACGACCGTGCCCGCGTACTCGCTGCCGGGGGAGAACGGCGGTTCCGGCCGCACCACGTGCGTGCCCGCGACGACCAGCGTGTCGTGGAAGTTCAACCCGATGTGGCTGACCGCGACCACCACCTCACCCGGCCCGGGGGCCGGCCACGGCACGTCGAGCACGTCCAGCTCGCCGAGGCGCGTGCACACCAGAGCGCGCATCAGGCCACCACGCCCGCGGCGAGGAACCCGTCGACCTCGGCCGCCGAGAACCCGGCGGCTCGCAGGACCTCGCGGGTGTGCTCGCCGAGTTCCGCGGGTGCGGTGCGGATGCCGGGCAGTTCGCCGTCGTAGCGGACCGGGTGCCGCAGGACCGTCGCCGGTTCACCGTCCACGTCGAACTCGGCGAGCAGCCCTTCCGCGGCCACCTGCGGATCGGTGCGGACGTCGTCGTAACCGGCCACCCGCTCGAACCAGAAACCCCGGGGCCCCAGGCGTTCCGCGACCTCCGCGTAGGTCATGGCGCCCAGCACCTCGGCCACCGCCGCGGTGTACTCGTCGCGCTTGGCCCGGCGCGCCTGCTGGTCGTAGGCCGCCAGCACGGGGGAGCCGAGCGCTTCACCGAGTTCGTCCACCGCGCCGTGCACCGCGATCACGACCGACGCGTCCCGCAGCCGGTACACGCCGTACGGCGCGTCGATCGACCAGCACGCCAGCTCGGCCGGGCGCGCGAGGTCCGCGGCGGTCCGCCTGCCGGAGAAGTACAGTGCGAGCGACTCTGCCTGCAGGTCGAGCCCCGCGCCGAGCAGGCTCGACTCGACCCGCGTACCCGCACCGGTGGTGAGCTTGCGGGCGTAGGCGGCCAGCACGCCCATCGCGAGCAGCGCCGCGCCGTGGTGGTCCACGACGGGGGTGCCCGCCGCGGTCGGACCGTTCCCGGTCACGTCGACGAGCCCGGTCCGGGCCTGCACGAGCAGGTCCACACCGGGACGACCCGCCATCGGGCCACGGGAGCCCCAGCCGCTGGCGGAGGCGTAGATGATGTCCGGTTTGATCGCCCGGACCGCCTCGTACCCGAGCCCGAGCCGGTCCAGCGCGCCGTCCCGGTAGTTCTCCAGCAGCACGTCGGCCCGCTCCATCAGCGGGCGGAGCACGGTCAGCGCGTCCGGGTGCTTGAGGTCGACGACGATCGACCGCTTGTTGCGGTTCACCGACAGGAACGTGACGCTGCGCCCGGCGAGCCGGATGCCGCCGCTGCCCACCCGCCGCTCCCACGACCCGCCGGGTGGCTCGACGGTCACCACGTCGGCGCCGAGGTCGGCGAGGTACTGCGCGGCGGCGGGTCCCTGGACGAAGTGCGCGAAGCTCAGCACCGTCATCTGGTCGATCATGCGGCCTCCCTGCGGCAGTGGTCCGCCGACCATAGGAACGCCGGATGCCCGGGTCCTACGACACGTTTCCGGTGAACGGAAACGGATGCCCTGTTCGCGGCCGGTGGTCCGGCAGGCTGTCCACATGGCACGGATCAGGCTCCCCGGATGTGTGGTCGAGTGCGCGGTCGCCGGCGACGGGCCCGCGGTGCTGCTGCTGCACGGATGGCCCCAGACGGGGTACGCGTGGCGGCACGTGGTTCCGCTGCTCGCCGACCGGTACACGGTCGTGGTCCCCGACCTGCCCGGCTTCGGCGCCAGCTCGCGGATGACCGGCGGGTACGACAAGCGGTCCGTGGCGGAGGTGGTGCACCGGCTGATGACGTCGCTGGGGTTCGGGCGGTACCACGTCGTCGGGCACGACGTCGGCGGTCAGGTCGCATACCCGCTCGCGGCGCTGCACGGGGACGCGCTGCTGAGCCTGACGTTCGTCGAGGCGGGCATTCCCGGGCTGGGGGACAGCCTCGCCGCGGCGAACCCGCTGACCGGCGGGTCGTGGCACTTCGGGTTCAACATGGTGCCCGACCTGCCCGAGTTCCTGCTGGCCGGGCGGGAACGCGGCTACCTGGAGTTCATGTTCCGCCGCGACTCGATCGGCCTGTACGTCACGGACGCCATCGACGACGTGGACCTGGACACCTACGCCCGCGCCCTGGCCGCACCCGGTGCGGTGCGCGCGACCATGGGGTACTACCGGGCGCTGCCCCAGGACATCGAGGACAACCGCGCGTTCCGCGCCGCTGGGCCGGTCACGGTGTCCACAATGGTCGTCGGCGCGCGGTACGGTGTCGGGCTCGGGTGGCTCGACACCGTCGAGGCGGCGGCGTCGGACGTGTCGTCGTGCTGGGTGGAGGACTGCGGGCACTACGTGCCGGAGGAACGTCCCGCGGAGCTGGCCGGCATCCTGGTGGAGAGGTGGGAGTCGTGACCGATGTGGTGCTGATCCACGGCGCGTGGCACGGCGCGGGGCACTTCACGGCCCTGGCCGCGGCACTGACCGCGCGCGGGCACCGGGTGCTGGCGCTGGACCTGCCCGGCCACGGTACGCAGGCCCGCTTCCCGGCGAGCTACCTGACCAGGGACACCGCCGCACTGCGCACCGAGCGGTCCCCGCTCGCGGACCTGACGCTGGACGAGGTCGCGAGGGACGTGATCGCGGCCCTGCGCCGCCGGTCCGTGCTGGTGGCGCACAGCATGGGCGGCACGATCGCGACCCGCGTGGCGGAACTGGCCCCGGAACTGGTGGCACAACTGGTGTACGTGGCGGCGTTCGTCCCGACCCGGCTCGGCACCGCGGGCGCCTACCTGGCGCTGCCGGAGGCGAAGACCGCGCTGGGTGGCGGCCTGTACCTGGGCGATCCGGCGGCCATCGGCGCGGTTCGCATCGACCCGCGCAGCACCGACCCGGCATACCTGGCGGAACTCCACGCCGCGTACTTCTCCGGCGTGGACAGTGCGGGCTTCCACGCGCTGGCCGCGCTGCTCAGCCCGGACCAGCCGCTGTCGTTCCTCAGCACCCCGGCGGGCGCGACCGCCGAGCGGTGGGGCCGCGTCCCGAGGACGTACGTGCGCACGACAGCCGATCGCGCCCTGCCGGTCGAACTGCAGGACGTGATGATCCGCGACGCCGACGACCTGGCCCCCGCGTTCGAGCAGGTCACCCTGGACGCCGGCCACGCGGTCTTCGCGACCCACACGGACCGGCTGGCGCGCCTGGTGCGCTGACCAGTTGGGGATGGTCGAGGCAGCCGGGTGAGATGCAGCTGCGGTGCAGCCCGAGGGCGGTGCAGGAACGCAGCGACGGGTGGACGTAGCCGATACCGCGGCCGCGGACCTGCTCGCTGCGCACCAACCCGACAGCCGTCCACAACCTCACTCGTCACCACGCCGAGTGCACTGACCGGCGCCCCGGGACCGCGGCGAGCAGTTCGCGGGTGAACGCGGCCGCCGGCGCGGCTGTTCCGGGCATCCCGCACACGCGAACGGGGAAGAAGCTGGAAGTGCCGCTCAAGCGGCTGTTCCGGGGAGAGGACGCGGAATCCATTCTGGACCCGGCCAGTGTCGACGACCCCGGGCTTGCCGCCTGGTACTCCCGGTTCGCCGGCCGGCGTAGAGCACACCTGGACGGGATCCACGAGTAGCGGTCGCGCGATTCGCGGCGGCCGACAGCCGGTCCACGCCCGCCGCGCGAGCCCCTGAACCGGGACGCCTGTTACCTATTGCCAAATGTAACGTCTCGACCTACAGTGATGGGCAATGTGACCGATACCACGATGAGGTGGGCATGACTGCGACCCCGTTCCTTGCCGCCCCCGTATTGCCAGGCCGACTCGGCGACGAGGCCCGCTCGCCCGTGAGCGACGAGCGCTTCTCCCCGGCGATGCTCGCCGGCCTCGCTGCCGTCGGACTCGAGGTCACCGGAGCGCCCCCGCCCGTCTCCTCGTCCGACGATCTCGAGACCGTGCTGGCGGCCGTCCGCGCCGCACACGACGGGTTCCAAGCGCTGTACGAGACGATCGACCTGTCCCTGCCCGGCGACAGTGACGACGTCGACGTGAGCACCGCAAGCATCACTGGTGTGGACGGCAACGAGATCACCCTGCACATCTTTCGACCGCGTGGCGTGGACGGCCCGTTGCCCGGCGTCGTCTACGCGCACGGCGGCGGCATGGCGATCCTGACCACCGACAATCCGGTGCACCGCCGCTGGTGCACCGACGTCGCCCTCGCCGGTGCGGTCGTCGTGATGGTCGATTTCCGCAATGCCTGCACCGCGGCGACCCACGACCCCTTCCCCGCCGGGGTCGAGGACTGCCTCACCGGTGCGGTGTGGGTCCACGAGCACAGGGGCGAGCTCGGCGTCTCGTCGGTCGTCATCCAAGGTGAGTCGGGCGGCGGCAACCTGGCGATCGCCACGGCACTGCTCGCGAAGCGGCGGGGGATCGACGTCATCGACGGCGTCTACGCCAGCGTTCCGTACATCAGCGGTGGTTACGGGTGGGACCGCGAACGGCGACTCGCCGAGCTGCCTTCGCTGGTCGAGAACGACGGGTACTTCATCGAGACAGGCATGATGGCTCTCCTCGTCCGTGCCTACGACCCGCACGGCGAGCACACCGAAGACCCCATCGCGTGGCCCTACTACGCCACCGAAGAGGATCTGCGCGGTCTACCGCCGTTCGTGATCTCGGTCAACGAGCTGGATCCACTGCGCGACGAGGGAATTGCCTTCGCCCGCAAGCTCGCGCGAGCCGGCGTCGCGGTGTCGGCCCGGGTGAACCTGGGCATCGTCCACGGTGCCGAGGTCATCTTCCGCCACTACGTCGGTACCAGCACAAAGGCGGCAGTCGCCGACATAGTGGGGTTCGCGAAGCGGGTGCGCGGGAACTGACCTCGTGCGCGAACGCACGTCGACCCGTGAAGGAAGGTCCGTGTCGCACAGTTCACCCCACGCCCGGCTGGAGCAGTCCACCTCGTTGTGCGAGGTCCTCCTCGCGACCGCTTCCGCGCGACTCGATCAGCCGGCCCTCCGGTCACACGAGTCGAAGGTCGAGTGGACATACCGCCAGGTGCTGGCCCGCATCGGTGAAGTGGCGAGCCGTCTTCGGGAGCTAGGTGTCGGCCGCGGTGACGTCGTGGCCCTCATGTTGCGCAACCGGCCGGAGTTCCACGTCGTCGACGCCGCTGTCATGTTCCTGGGCGCCGTGCCGTTCAGCCTCTACAACACTTCGCCGGCCGAGCAGCTGAGACACGTCCTCGTCGATTCCGGAGCACGCCTCCTCGTGACGGAACGAACCTTCTCGGGCGTGGTGGAGGCAACCCGGCGACTGGGCACTCCGCTGGAGCAGGTGCTGGTGATCGACGGGCTCGCGCCGGAACTTGCCGCGGACACGACCGATTTCGACTTCTCGTCCGCAGGCGTGGGACCGGACGATCTCCTGACGTTGATCTACACGTCGGGAACCACGGGGTCGCCCAAGGGCGTCGAACTGACGCACCGGGGCATGCTCGAGGAGCTCCGTGGAGTGCATTCGTCCCTGCCGCTGAGCGGCGGCGGCCGCCAGATCAGCTTTCTGCCGGCGGCCCACGTGGCCGACCGATGGGCTTCGCACTACTCGGCCTTCATGACCTACGGCAATACGGTGACATCGGTAGCTGATGCGTCCCAGCTGTTCGATGCGATCGCGGAGGTCCGTCCGACGATCTTCGGCGCGGTTCCCCAAATCTGGGAGAAGCTCAAGGTCCGCGCGGAGGAGGAATACGAAGGCGACCTCGTCTCCGACGTACTCGAGAACCCGGCGCTCGCCGCCCACGTCCGCGAACGACTCGGACTGGACGCTGCCACGTGGGTCAACACCGGCGCTGCGCCCACACCGCCGAGTGTCGTGGAGTTCTTCGACGCCCTCGGTCTTCCGCTCTGCGAGGTGCTGGGGATGTCGGAGCTGTCCTGTCTGGTCACGATCAGCACGCCGGCCAGCCGGCGACCGGGAAGCGTCGGCAAGCCGTTGAGCAGCGTCGAACTCGCGCTCGCCGACGACGGTGAGCTTCTCGTTCGAAGCGCTCAAGTCATGCGCCGCTACCGTGGCCTGCCCGAGAAGACGGCGGAAGCGATCGACGCGAACGGCTGGTTCCACACAGGTGACGTCGCCCGGATCGACGGAGACGGATTCGTGTGGATCGTCGACCGCAAGAAGGAGCTCATCATCAACGCGGCCGGCAAGAACATGTCTCCGGCCAACATCGAGATGGCAGTGCTCACCGCTGGTCGTGCGATCAGCCAGGTGTGCGTCATCGGAGATCGGCGCCCCTACAACGTGTGCCTGGTCGTGCCGAATCGTGCGGCGTTCGGCCCCGGCGACACCGACGCGGCGGTGTCAGCTGCCGTCCAGGCACAGATCGACGCCGCGAACGCGGGTCTCGCTCGCGTCGAGCAGATCAAGAAGTTCGCCGTCCTGGACGCCGAGTGGCTGCCCGGCCACGAACTCACACCCACGATGAAGCTGCGCCGCCGAGTGATCGATGACAAGTATTCGGGCGTGATCGAGGGCCTCTACCGCGACGGTGGGCTTGCGTGATGGTGGCCGGGCAGGCCGACCGGAACACGTCGGCCTGCGCGCCCGCTATCCGCGGGGAACCGTCTCCAGGACGAATCCCCGGGGCGGCCCGGACAGCGCGGCCTTCGCCTCCGCGCCGAACCGATCGGCGATGATCTCGGTCGTGCCGGCCTCGATCCCGTCGAGCGCGGTCCGGACGATGTCCACCGGATCGTTCATCACCGCGTCGCTCGCGTGCGTGCGCATGGTCTCGGTCGCGGTGGGGCCGAAGACCACGCCACTGACGAGCGTGCCCTGACCGGCGAGCTCGAGCCGGACGCCGTTCGTCAGGCTCCACTCCGCGGACTTGGCGACGGCGTAGGCGTTGTTTCCGTCGTAGCTCAGCCACGACAGGTTCGACAGCACGTTGAGGATCGCGCCGCCGCCGTTGCCGCCCAGCACAGGCGCGAACGCCCGGATCATCGCCAGGGTGCCGTAGACGTGGACGTCGAGGGTGGCCCGGATCTTGTTCAGATCCCCGTCGACGAGGTTGACTCCGTAGGAGACTCCGGCGTTGTTGACCAGCAGGGTGACGTCCCCGGCCACGGCAGCGGCCGCCGCGACCGACGCGGGGTCGGTGACGTCCAGCGGCAGCACCTCGACGCCCGGAAGATCGACCATCTCCGGCCGTCGTGCCGTGGCGTAGACCTTGGCCGCGCCCCGCTCCAGCAGTTCCCGGGCGAAATGCCTGCCGAGGTCCCGGTTGGCTCCGGTGACGAGTGCGGTTGCTCCGCGCAGTCGCATTGTTCCCTCTCTTCGCAGTTGTGCCGTACCGCCAACCTATGGGCCGGCGAAGCGGCGAACGATGGCTGATCGAGTCAGATTGTTAGCCATCTGCCTCACTCTGCGAGAGTTGTCAGTACAGTGCAGGTCATGGACGTACTGGCTGACGTGCTCGCCGTTTCCGGTGTCCGGGGCACGATCGGCACCCGGATCGAGGCCGGTGGCACGTGGGGAATCCGCCTGGAGGACTGTCCCGGCGAGACGATGCACGCCATCACGTCCGGCAGCGCGTGGCTGATCGTGGATGGCGCGGAGCCGCGCGAGCTCGCCACCGGCGATGTCGTGTTGCTGGCGGCCGGGACCGTGCACACGCTCGCGAGCGCGCCCGGCGTCACGGCCCGCGCCTGCGACGCGGCGGGCGCCGCTCGTGCCCGCGAGTCCGGCGAGACAGTCACGATCGGGTCGGCGCCGGCGCGGATCCGGCTGGTGACCATTCACTACGACCACGACCCGGCGGTGCGCACCCAGGTGCTCCGTGCGCTTCCGCCGCTGGTCCACGTGCGCGCCGATTCCGGCGCGGCGTGTTTCGACGACGCGGTGCGCCTGCTCGGCCGCGAACTGGCCCACCCGCAGCTGGCGACGGCCGCTGTGCTGAACAGCCTCGCCGACGTCATGCTGATCCAGGTGCTGCGGGCCTGGCTGGCGACCTGGCCCGCCGAGCAGCGCGGGACGTGGCTCGGCATGCTGGCCGATCCGGTCGTCGGCGAGGCGCTGGAACGTATCCATCGTGAGCCCTCCCGGCCGTGGACCGCGACCACCCTGGCGTCGGCGATCTCGGTGTCCCGCGCGACGCTCGCCCGCAGGTTTCCGGCTGCGATCGGGCAGAGTCCCGGGGCTTACCTGACGCAGTGGCGGATGGACCTCGCCGCGGTCCGGCTGCGTGACACCGACGACACGGTCGAAAGCGTCGCCGCCGGGGTCGGTTACACCTCGCTTCCCGCGTTCAGCAGGGCCTTCAGCCGTGCCCACGGCGACGCGCCGGGCCGGTACCGCGCGCGGGCGCGTGAGGCATCGGCTTGAAGGCCCGCGACCGCGCCTGCTTTTGCCGAAGTTGTAGTGCAGTCCCTTTCGCGCGTTTTTCGGCCTCCGGATCAGCAACGGGGCGACGGAAGAACTGCCGGGCCTACCTCGCAACACTTGCCTTCGACGCGACTACATCTGTCTCCAGAGCCTCGGTCCGGCACGTGGAGTCGGTTCACGGCTGCGTCGACGTCTTGGTCAACAACGCGGGCGAACTCCCGGGGAGGTTCGCTTCAGGATTTCCGGTGGGAGGACTTCGACCTCTTCACCCGGGAGTCACCGACACCCCGATGCACCAGCCGAACTCCCCCGAGAGGCAGGTTTGGCTGGCCGACCGCATCCCGCTCAAACGGTTCAGCGAGCCCAGGGAGATCGCGGAGCTGGCGCTCTTCCTCGCCTCGTCCTACATCACCGGCGCCGACTTCCCGGCCGACGGCGGCCTCCCGCTGGCCGTTCGCTGACCACTGGTGCGCCGGCGGGTCGTGCCGCTCGATCCGGGTGCCGGACTGTACAAAAAGGAGCGTGGGCGCGACGGGGTCTGGTGGCCCCCCAGGCGGGACCACCCCGTCCGCCCCGTCGCCGCACTGAGCGCCAGTCCACGTCGGCCGAGCGGGTTCCGGCTCGTCGCCTGGAGACGCAGACGGGTGGGCTGCGCGCCTTGCGACGTGGGACACGGGCGAGCTGCGTTGCCCGCAGGCGGGTATACGAGGACTCTGCGTTGGCTGGTCATGCACGTGCTCGAACACGCGCACAGCCGAGCTTTGGTTTCACGCTGCTGGGCCGCGCTGAGGCAGGACGGCAACGTCGACCGGGCGGTGGGGAGAAGCTCATCCCGTCTGGTCCTTGCCCGTGTTCGCGGCGAGCTCGGTGTCGACCCCGATCGGGCCGAGCAGCGAGGCGCCGCCTGGTGAGTCGAGGGGCTCGGTCCTGCCGGGCAGCGGCTCGGCGAAGAACCGGGCGTTGTCCTCGGCCCATTCGGGAGCGTCGGGCGGCGGTCCCTTCGTGATGGCGTCGACCGGGCAGGCCGGCAGGCAGTTCCCGCACTCGATGCATTCCAGGGGGTTGATGTAGCGCTTGCGGGCACCCTCGTAGATGCAGTCCACGGGGCAGGCGTCGACGCACGACCCGTCCAGTTCGTCGACGCATGGCGCGCCGATCACGTATGGCATGGGTGGTCTTCCTTTCCACAGCGCGTCACGCGATTCGCGCCGCGTCCATCAGTTCGGTGGAGTGGCCGGGGAACACTGCCTCACCAGGGCGCAGTGCCGCCGCCAGGTTGTTGATCGCGGTCGCGGCTTCACCAAAGCCGACGGCCATGATGCGCACCTTGCCGGGGTGCGCGGTCACGTCGCCGATCGCGTAGACCCCGGGAACGGTGGTGGACATCCGCTCGTCGACCACGATCTGGCGGCCGGTCAGCTCGAAGCCCCACGAGGCGAGGGGCCCGAGATCGGCGGTGTGGCCCAGTGCGGCGATGAGGGCGTCGGTGGGGAGCTGCTGCTCGTCGCCGTCCCGTCGGCGCACGGTGACCGCTTCGAGCCGGCCCGCGCCGTGGGTGGCGACCACGTCGGCGTCGAGGATGATGCGGGCGTCGGTCTGCTGCAGCCGGCTGACCGAGCGCGCGTGAGCGCGGAGGGTGCGGCGCCGGTGCACCACGGTCAGCGAGCGGGCGACCGGCGCCACCATCAACGACCAGTCCACGGCGCTGTCGCCGCCGCCGACGATCACGACGTCCCGGGCGTGGTAGTCGGTCAGGTCGCCGAGGGAGTAGCTGACCCCGCGACCGAGATGCGGCTCTGCCGCGTCGAGGCGGCGCGGCCGGAAGCTGCCGATCCCGGCGGCGACGACAACCCCGTCGGCGTGGACTCTCCGCCCACTGCCGGTCGTGACGGTGAAGCGGCGTTCCCCGCCGGCCGGGTTCCGATCCAACGTGGTGGCCTGTTCACCGAGCACCCAGGTGGGAGCCGCGACCTCGGCCTGGGTGACCAGCGCCTCCGTCAGTGCGGCACCGGTCACCTCCGGCAGGCCGGCGACGTCGTACACCGGCTTTTGCGGGTACAAAGCCATCAACTGCCCACCCGGTTCTGGCAGCGAGTCGAGCAGCACCACGGACAGCTCCCGCAGGCCCGCGTAGTACGAGGCGAACAGGCCACTCGGGCCCGCACCGACGATCAGGACGTCGGCGTCGAGATCGGCGGTGCTCATCGCCCCGGGGTCCCGAAAACGTCAGCGAGGAGCGACGTGGCCTGCTGCCACGCCTGCCGCGCCGCGGCCTCGTGGTACATCGCGGGGCGAGCGTCGCAGTGGAAGGCGTGCCCCGCTCCGGGGAACACCGCCATCCGCAGGTCCACCCCGGTGCGCCGGGCAGCGCTGGAGATCGCCTCGCGGTGGTCGACCGGGATGGTGGGGTCCTGGTCCCCGACGATCATGAGCACGGGCCCGGTGATGTTGTCGATGCGATCGAGCACCGCGTGCGGCCCGGCGACGACGCCCGGGCCGTAGAAGGCGACGGTGGCGCCGAGTCCCAGGGTGGTGGTCGCCGCGGTGAACGCCGCCCGGCCGCCGAAGCAGAATCCCAGCACGGCGGTGCGCTGGACCGGGATGTTCTCCTTCTCGTCGAGGTGTTCCAGCACGGCGACGACGTCGGTGTCGATCTGGTCCGGCGTGATCGCGTCGATCAGCGCCATCGCCTTCTCGCGGTCGGCGTAGTCGACCGTGCCGCCACCGGTGCGGTGGAACAGTTCCGGTGCCAGTGCGAGGTAGCCTTCCGCGGCGACGCGGCGCGTGACGTCCTGGATGTGGTCGTTGACGCCGAACGCCTCCTGCAGGACCAGGACCGCGGCGGGCGGGGTGACGGGGTGCTCCGGGCGCACCCGGTAGACGCGCATCGGACCGTCGCCGGTGGACAGTTCCAGCCAGTCGCCCGGGGGTTCGGAGGTGGTCATGTCGGTGTTCTCCTTCTTCGGGCGCTCAGGCCCACATCAGGGCGCCGGCGGCTGATGCGCCGTCGCCGAGCGCCGCGTAGGTGGCTTCGGCGGCGGGGTGCAGCGGAACGGGCGTGCTCGCGATCGCCTTCGGGTCGAGCGGGTAGCTGACCGGGCTGCGGTCCGGGGGCAGGTGGCGGTACTGGACTTCCAGCGCCTCCCGGGTCGCCACCAGGCACCAGGCGATCATCGAGGCGATGTCGTCGGGCAGGTCCGCGCGGCACACGAGGAGGAAGTCAGAGAACTCCAGCGCGTCCAGGTCGTGATCCAGACCGGGCAGATAGCCGGCGGGCACGGTGGCGGTGGGCCAGTGCCAGTCGGCGAACGCCGCGACCACCGCGGGGTCGACGTCGAGGTAGGTGACCGGCCTGTGCTCGGCCACCCGCTGCCAAGCGGGGGTCATGATCGCCTCGTGGATGAGGACGTTGGCCCCGCCGTCGCGGAACGCGGCGATCGCCGGGAACGGCCGTTCCGCGTAGAGCATCGACCCACCCGCCTGCTCGAGGCGTTCCGGTGTGATGCCGTGAGCGCCGAGCAACCGGTGAGCGGCGGCCCCGATCAGGTTGACCCCGTCGTCGGGGCTGGTCGCGATGCGCAGCGACGGCAGCAACTCCGCCAGCTCACCCGTGTGCGAGACGCCGAGCGCGGCGTCGACGCACGTCACCAGGCGATCGCGCTGGGGGAGTGTGCCCAGGGCGCGGAGCCGGTCGGCGCCGGGCACGGCGAGCGGACCGGCGCCGGCCGTGATACCCGCGGCCGCCGCGGTGGGGGTCAGGAGTGCCGCGTCGACGTCCTGCGCGAGCACGGCCCGGACGGCATCGGTGCCGCCGCGTCCCGACCAGATCCCGAACCGTGATCCCGGCGCCGATCGGTCACCGATCTCCTGGCACAACCAGCCACAGATGCGGTGCAGGTTCGCCTGGCCCCAGTCGCCCTGGAAGATCAGGGAGATCTCCCGGTCGATGAACGGCTCGGGCGGGGTGGCGTGCTCGGTCACGAGGTGGCCCCGGAGGTCATCGCGGCGAGCCGGGCCTCGTCCAGGGTGTAGTCGATCTCGTGGATGTCGTCGAACGGGAAACCGATCCGCTCGAACTCCTGCTCCACCGCGTCCCGGCTGTCGGCCTCGTAGATGGTGACGATGAATCCCGAGCGCAGGTTGACGAACAGGTTGCGGAAGCGGGCGTGCACGCCCTGGGCGACCTCAGGCCCGTAGCCGGCGATCTCGTCGGCCGAGAGCCCGGGCGCCTGGTGGAGGGTGAGGAAGGTGGCCATGGTGTCAGCTCTCTTCGTCGAGTGGTCTGCGGATGAGGTTGGCCGCGGTGGTTCAGGCCGAGGCGAGTTCGTCGCGGAGTTGCCGGGCGACCTCCGGCCAGCCCGCGAAGGGAGCCAGGTCGATCAGCGGGTGCCGGGTGCCGCAGGCCGAGCACGTGCGCAGTGCTTCGCTGTCGTTGAACCCGGCACAAGCGTCGTAGTACGCCTGCTGGGAGATGGTGTCGGCGGTGTCCCACTCGACCCGGTGCACCTCGCCGTCGCAGCCGGGGCAGTACCACGCCACTCCCTCCAGGCCGGGGTTGCGCGCTTTGTAGCGGATCTGCACGCCCTCCTCGGTGGGGACGATCCGGTGCGGAGTGCCCGCGGGGATGTAGACGTGGTCGCCGAGTTCCAGGGTGAACCACTTGACCGATGAGTCCTTGAGGTGCACGACGGCGGATCCGGACAGCTGCGCGATCACCGTGTCCTTGCCGCAGAGCAGCCAGAACGGCTGCGCGACCGTGTTGCGCGAGAGGTGTGCCTGCGGGTCCAAAGTGGCCGGCAGGACCGGGGTGTCGGCGTAGTCGCCGAGGTCCTGCGCGGCCTTGAGCCCGTTCAGCATCCGGCGCCTGGCCATCACCGCACCGCCTTCTTCTCACCGAGCTCGCGGATCGCCGCGCGCAGCGCTTCCTTGGAGCGGTTGGCGGTGCGGGTCTGCTCGACCCACCGCGACCAGCCCCACTTGTGTTCGGGGAACGTGTCGTTGACGTGACCGCACTTCGAGCAGGTCCGCACGGTGTCGTCGTCCATCTGGGCCGCCGCCTCGACGCTGCCCCAGATCGTGCTGAACACCGGGTACTCGTCGTCGTGGCTCCCGCCCCACTGTTCGGGACTGTGCCCCTCGACCCCCCGCGGCGTCGAGTCGTACTCGAATCGCAGGAGCTGCTCGTGGCACTCCTGGCAGCGGAAGATGATCGCCTCGCGCTGCTTGTCCTCATCGGACTGGCGCTGGGTGATCGACATGACCGCGTAGGAGTCCGGGTCCTTCGGGTCGCGCAGGAACGAGTTCACGCCGTGCAGTGCCTGATTGGCGAAGATCTGCCCGGTCTGCAGCATCGCTCCGCTGGCGCCGAAGACGACGGTGAGCTCCTCGACGGTGTTCCAGTGGAAGAAGTGGCCGAACTCGCCGTCGTCCGGGTCTCCGGTGAAGATCGCGCCGCACGGCACGATCGCACCCGCGTCGTGGTACGGGAACAGGGCCTGCAGCTGGCAGGAGGCGCCTGCCATGCGTTCGAAGACGTTCGCTTTGAGCGGCTCGCGACGGCCGGTGGGCGGTGGAATCCGCGGGGGTGCCGCGGAGCCGGCCGTGGCTGAACTGGTGGTGGACATCGTCGTCTCCAGGATTGGTGTCTGCGGATCGCAGTGAGCCGATTATTGTCTTGAGGCTCACAATGTGTCAACTAGCTGACAACATGGTCGGCGGTGGACGGCTGTGTGAGGATGTCGTGGTGGGTGCTGAAGACTTGACGGCGGCCGGGGACGCCGTCACCCGGCTGGTGCTGACCACGTTCCGGGCCAACGGCGACTTCCTGGCCACCGGTGACCGGCTCACGGCGGAGCAGGAGCTGACCGCCGCGTTGTGGCAGGTGCTGGGTGCGATCTCCCTGGCCGACCGCCCGCTCACCGTCGCGCAGATCGCCCGGCGCATGGGACTGTCCCGGCAGAGCGTGCACGCCTCGGTCCGGCGCCTGGCCCGGCGGGGCCTGGTCGAGTTCGCGCCCAACGAGGATCATCGCCGTTCACCGCTCGTCCGGCGCACCGACGCGGGCGCGACCGCTTACGAGACAGTCGACCGCAAGCGGGTGGCCTGGGCGAACCGGCTCGGCGAGAGCATCCCCCTGGCGGACCTCGAGACGGCCGCGCGGGTTCTGGACGAGTTGTGCCGGCGACTGGAGGAGGGGCCTGAGCGCGTTCAGGCCACCGAGTCGCCTGACTCGGCGGCCTGAACGGCTCGATGGACATCGTCGTCACCTCACGCCGGAGCACCGCGGTGTGTCGTGGGCCGGTCCGCGGTGGGATCCGCGGGCTCGGTGCCCGGGCGTCCGGCGACGACCTCCTGCAACGCCTCCAGCAGCTCGCTGGGAACGCCGCACAGGGCGTCGCCGGTGCCGGGCGTCGTGGCGTCAGCCGGGAGCATGCTGACCGGTCATCAGCTCGGCCAGGTCCTCCGGCTGGAGGAACGACGGCGGCGGCGGGGGACCCCAGTTGAACAGACCCTGCGCGCCTTCCCAGACCTCCGGTTTCCAGATTTCGTCCTCGGGAATGCAGTCCATGTCGGAGTAGTACTCGGAGAAGTTGCCCGCCGGGTCCTTGAGGTACCAGAAGAAGTTCGACCCGGCGTGGTGACGGCCGAGCCCCCACACGTGCCGCTCGGGGTGCCCGTCCAGCATGGCGCAGGCGCCCCGGCCGACGTCGTCGACGTCGTCGACCTGCCAGCTCGTGTGGTGCAGGAAGTTCACCGGCGCGGCCATCGCCAGGACGTTGTGGTGGTCGACGGAGCAGCGCATGAACGCGCCCTTGTCGCTGATGTAGTCGCTGACCTTGAACCCGATGCCCTCGGTGAAGAAACCCATGGTCGCCTGCAGGTTCGTCGTGCCGAGCACCGCGTGGCCGAGTTTCTTGGGCTGAACCGGCGTCGTGCGCAGCACGCCGGGAGCGCGGGCTCCGGTGCGCTCCAGGCGGCCCGGGCCGTTGTAGCGGGTCGCCGGCACTGGCTCCTGAACGATGCGGGGCGCGACCTCGACACGGACCACAGCCCCGGTCACCGGTTCCGTGGCGCGCAGGACGTTGCTGTCGAAGTCCCGTGGCACCCCCAGGCGCTCGAGTCGTAGGGCGATCCGGGTGATGTCGTCGGTGTCGTCGACTCCGACGCCGAGCTCGACCAGGCGCCGGTACGGGGTGCGCACGAGGCGCAGCTGCTCGCCGCCGTCCCGGGTGGCGAACACCCCGTCGCCGCGGTGGTCGAGCCCGAACTCGGTGTAGTAGGCCGCGGTGGCGTCGACGTCGGGCACACCGATGGTGACGCTGGTCAGTCTGTGCAGGCCCATGGCTCATGCCTCCGGGGAGTCGGTGAAGGTTTGGTTGAGCTCGCCGATGCCCTCGATCCAGCTCCGCAACGTCTCGCCGGGCTTGATGAACCGCTGCGGCTGCCGGCCCTGGCCGACGCCGGCGGGGGTGCCGGTGAAGATCAGGTCCCCCGGGTACAAGACGATCGTCTCCGACAGCTTCGACAGCAGTTCCGCGACCGGGAAGATCAGGTCCCTGGTCCGGCCTTGCTGCACGACCTCACCGTCGAGCGCGCAGCCCAGTTCGAGGTCGTCCTTGTCGGGCACCGAGTCCGGGGTGACCAGCCACGGGCCGACCGGAGCGAAGCCGGGAAAGGACTTGCCGAGGCTGAACTGCGGCGCCGGGCCGGCCAGCTGGCTGATCCGCTCGGACAGATCCTGCCCGACGGTGAGGCCGGCGACGTAGTCCCAGGCCTCGCTCGCGTCGATGCCCGCCGCTCGTGCGCCTATCACCACCACGAGCTCGACCTCCCAGTCCGTGTTACCACCCGGCGGCAGCACCACCCGGGTGTCCGGTCCGCTGAGGCTGCTGTCGAACTTGGTGAACACCGGCGGCAGCCGGTCCGGAACCGCGAACCCGGACTCGGCGGCGTGCTCGCGGTAGTTGAGCCCCACCGCGACGATCTGCCGGGGCGCCGGTGACGGGGATCCGAGCTGAGCGCGGCTGAAGGCGGTCGCGCCGGTCGTGTCGGCCGACTCGGCCCAGGAGCGGAACCCCTTCCAGTCCTCGTAGATCGCGGGCAGGCCGGGGCCGAACTTGCCGCCGCTGGCGGATTCGATGTCCACACCGCGGTCGTCGGCGGTGAGCAGGACAGCGCGTCCGTCCACATTGGCCAGCCTCATGTACGCTCCTCTGTCGATTCGATGATGCGCCCGCCGTCTGCGAACTGGACGCCGTGCCTGTCGGCGACCATGACGGGGACGTGGCGGGCGATGATGTCCTTGTGTTCCGGGTGGTTCAGGTAGTTCAGCAACGCGTTCTCGGAGTCGAAGATCGCGGCGACCGCGAAGTCCGCGTTTCCCTCGCGCCAGCCGAGGTCGGAACCACAGGCGTACGAGCGGAGGCCGGGGAGGGTCTCCGCGACTTCACGGAGCTCCTCGGCGAGGGCGAAGGCGTCCGCGCGGGTGACGCCGGGTCTGAAGGTGAAGGTGACCACGTGGTGGAACATGTCGCCCTCACACCAGTGGGGTGATGGACTCGTCGACGCCGAGCAGCGCCTTGCCGTACACCTCGTAGCTCACGGCCGGGCTCACGACGGCGTGCCGCGCGGCCGTCGCCGAATCGCGCCAGATGCGCTGCAACGGGTTCACCTCGGCGAAGGATCCGGCGCCGTGGGCGGACAGCAGGATGTCGATGGCGCGGGTGATGCACTCGGCCACGTGCCCGGTGTCCGAGCGCACCCGGGCGCGGGTGAGGAAGTCCGGGTAGACACCGCGGGTGGCGGCCTCGTCGATGTCGTCGGCAGCTCGGTAGGCGTGCAGGTGAGCGGTGTCGATGAGCCGCGCCGCTTCGGCGATCTGCAGCTGGAACGCGGTCGAGTCCCGCTGTGCGGTGAAGAACGTGTAGGAGATCGGCTTCTTCGCCGCCTTGCTGGTCACGAGGTCGAGTGCGGCCCGGCCCATGCCCAGCTGCGGCCCGACCAGCACGAGCGCGAGGACCGGTACGAACGGGGATCGGTAGAGCGGTTCGCTGTCCTGGCGTTCGGTCGGGTAGTCGCCGGCGATCGCCTGAGGCACGCGCATCACCCGGTGTTCGGGCACGAACACGTCTTCGGCGACCAGGCAGTTGCTGCCGCTGGACCGCATGCCGGCGACGAACCACGTGTCCTCCAGGTCCATGTCCGCCCGCGGGATCAGGACCAGGGCCTGGTCCACGACCTCGCCCGACTCGTCGGCCAGCGGAACGCCCAGAACCGCCCAGGTCGCGTGCCATGAGCCGGAGTTGTAGTACCACTTCCCGGTCACCCGCCAGCCGCCGTCGACCTTGACCGTCTCGGCGGTGGGGGTGAGCACACCCGACACCTTCGCGTCCGGGTCGTCGCCGAACACGTCGTCCTGGGCCTGAACCGGGAACAGGCTCGTCAGCCAGGCGCAGACGTTGGTCAGCGTCAGCACCCACGAGGTGCCGCCATCGGCCTCGGCGACGGCGGCCGAGACGTCCAGCATGGTGCGCATCGAGGTCTCGTACCCGCCGTAGCGCTTGGGGGTGGCGAGCTTGAAGAGACCGGCGTCGGTCATGGCCTGGATGCTCTCCTCGACGACCCTCCGGTCGGCCTCCCCGGCGGCAGCGTTCTTGCTCAGCAACGGTTTGAGGTCGCGTGCGCGGGCCACGAGTTCCGAGGCGCTGGGAACGGTCACAACCGGCGAAGTGGTCTGGGCTGTCATGCGGTTCTCCTGGGTGTTACCGGTGGATGCTGTTCAGCTGGACAGTGCGGCGATGTGATCGGCGATGGGCCGCCGGGGCCGGCTGCTGAACCGGGAATGAGTGCCGAAGGTGCGGTGGCCGTACACGAGCGGAGCGACCTGGACGGACGAGGCGTGGGTGACGAGGCCGATCAGGAGGAGGTGATCCCCGGCTTCGACGGTCTGCGAAAGGTCACACGCCGCCCAGCCCGCGGCACCGTCGAGGCGGGGCAGGCCGCTCGAGCTGGACCACCCGACGCCGGCGAACCTGTCCAGACCGCGACGCGCGAACGCCGCGGCCGTGTCCTCCTGCGCCGAGCTGAGCACGTTGACGCCGAACCGCCGCGTCTCCAGGATCCGGGACAGCAGGGCCGATCGCCGGTCGAGGGCGATCGACAGCAGCGCCGGTCGCAGTGAGACCGAGGCCAGCGAGCTCACCGTCGCACCGTGCGGGCCGTCGTCGCCGGAAGTCGTGACCACGGTGACCGGGGCGCAGACCCCCGCCATGAGATCGCGGAAGTGCTGATCGAGCACGATTGCCTCCGTTGGCAAATCCACCATGCTGAATTCTGATGGTCAGTCTGGGAGGAGGGCTGTTCATCTGTCAACCGGTCTGGCAGAATTCGCCATGTTGGATTTGGCTGCAACGTGGTCGAAGGGGTTTGCCTGCGATGACCTCGGATATCCCTGCCCTGCGCAGGGAGGACTGGGAACCCCGCCGTTGGCGCAACCTGACCCGTCCGGAACGCGCCGCGGAGGAGATCGCCGCCCTGGTGGCCGGTCTGGAGCCGGGGGACCGCCTGGGTACCAAGGAGGAGATCCGGGCGCATTGCGGAGTGTCCGTCGGCACCTTCAACGAGGCACTGCGGCTCGTCCAGCAGCGCGGGCTCGTGCGGGTGAAGTCCGGCCCAGGCGGGGGACTGTTCGCCGACCAGCAGTCGCCTCTGGTCCGGCTCGGCAACTCGATGCTGGCTGTCGATCATGACGCCGCGTCGGTGGCCGACGCCATCCGTCTGCGCGACGCGCTCGACCCGCTGCTCGTCGAGGACGCCCTCAAGTACGCCTCGGCGCATGACATCGCCGCGATGCGCGCCGAGCTCCGGAAGATGAAGACCGCGGCCGACGATTGCGACGGAACCGCCTTCATCCGCGCCAACTGGGCACTCCACGCTCGCATCGCCGAGGTCAGTCCCAGCCCGATCCTGCGCCCGCTCTACCTCAGCCTGCTCGAGATGGTCGAGTCGCACCTGCTCTCGGTGCTGCCCACCGGTGAGCAACCGCTGCCGGAGTTCATCCAGGAACGCTACGAACTGCACGTGGCGCTGGTCGACGCCATCGCCGCCGGCGACGTGAAAGCACTCGACGTCATCGCCGAACACAACACGACCAGCCGCCTGTCGCACCGCGCCGGGCCGGCGTCGCACTGACCTCCGCGGATTTCCGGGGACGGCGTCACCGTGCCGTCCCCGTGCCCCACCCTGCCCACCGGAAAGGAGTCTGCGGCAATGGCGCTTGCGGACGAGACCACGAACCAGCGGGTTCACGAAGACGTCGCCGTCGAACGACGAGCCGTGCTGTCGAGTTATCTCGGCAGCACGATCGAGTACTACGACTTCGCCCTCTACGCGACAGCCTCCTCCGTGGTGTTCGGACCGGTGTTCTTCGCCGGGCTGGACCCGCTCGTCGCGACGGTCGCTTCGTACGGGACCCTGGCAGCCGGGTTCGTCGCCCGCCCGCTCGGCGGCTTGGTGTTCGGGCACTTCGGGGATCTTCTCGGTCGCAAGAGGATGCTCGTCGTCTCGATGACCGCGATGGGAGTGGCCTCCACCCTCATCGGTGTGGTGCCCGCGATCCCGGTGTGGGGGCCGCTGCTGCTCGTGCTGCTGCGGGTGGTTCAGGGGGTCGCCATCGGCGGGGAGTGGGGCGGCGCGGCGCTGCTGTCGGCCGAGCACGCCCGCGGAGATCGCCGCGGTATGGCTGCCTCGTTCACCATGGCCGGTGCCCCCACGGGAACGGTGCTGGGAGCTGTCGCGCTCGCGCTCGCCGGGCTGCTGCCCAAGGACGACTTCCTCGCGTGGGGGTGGCGGATTCCGTTCCTGTGCTCGGCCTTGCTGCTCGCGGTCGGGCTGTTCGTGCGGGTGAAGGTCGCCGAAAGCCCGGCATTCGAGGCGGCGTCGCGGAGCCAGGCCCCAGGCCGCCGTTTCCCCTTGGTTGAAGTCCTGCGCCGGCCCCGTGCCGTCATCGTGGTCTGCCTGACGTGCCTCGCCGGGTTCGCGATCCAGGCCGTGTTCGCCACCTATGGCATCACCTATTCCGTGGCACACGGATTGTCGAGGTCGGAAGCGCTGCTCGCGTTCGCGATCTCCCAGGCGCTGGCCATCGCCGGGATCCTGGGTGCGGCCTGGCTGTCGGACCGTCACGGCCGGCGGCCGGTCATGCTCGCCGGGCTGGTGGCGATGATCGTCCTGGTCCACCCGGTGTTCGTGCTGCTCGCCTCCGGCCGCTTCTTCCTCGTCCTGGCCGGTCTCGTGCTGGCGCTGGCGCTGTGCCAGAGCGTGGCGTTCGGGCCGGTGGCCGCTTTCATCAGCGAACAGTTCCCGGCGCGCGTCCGGTACACCGGCGTGTCGCTCGGGTACCAGTCCGCCAGCGTGCTCGGCGCCGGGACCACCCCGCTGATCGTGTCGTCGCTGGCCGTCGCCGGAGGCGGTTCGGTCGTGGGGATCATGTTCTTCCTGGCCGGCCTGTGCGTGGTGAGCGGCCTGGTGATCGTGCTGTTCGCCCGGGAGAGCAAGAACGCGGACATCCGGTCGTGACAGGCCGGTGATCCCCTGCCGGGCACGAGCGGTCCGCGCCCGGGGGCGACTCGGGCGCGGACCGCTCGGAAGCTGACGTGACGTGGTGCTCGAACCCGGTCAGGCGACGCAGACGCCGGGCACGGCGATGCGGGTGAACAGGTGTGGCGAGATCGTGCACGTGTCGGGGTAGCGCGCGATGAGGCTCTGGAACTCCTCCGAGGCGAACGCTTTCGCGATGGCCTGGGCGTTCTCCCAGAGGGCGATGTTCACGAAGCTGGTGCTGCCTTCGGTTCCCTTGTGCATCTGCGCCCCGAGGCAACCGTGGTCGAGCATGAACGCGGCGTCTTTCTGCCACAGCTCCAGGAAATCGGGTTCGAACTCGGGTGGGACGGAGAACCGGTTGATCAGGACGACCGGGTGGGAATCGGCGCTCGCGAGCTGTTGGCGGAACGTGGTGGACGGGTCCATTTCGACGATCTTCACAGGGTTGTTCCTCTCGGTGCGATCCTGTCGCCCGGTGCTGTCCGGACGAGGTAGTCGTAGCCGGCACTGAGCTGGCCGGGGTTCCAGATCTGCTCGTTCTTGAACGCGACCTCGGCCTCGTCCGACCAGGTCCGTGGACCGCCGGCCGCCATGGCCATGAGCTGGGTGCGGCACGCTCGTTCGAGCAGGACGGCGTACATCACCGCGGTGGGCGCGTCCGGGCCCGCCGTGACGGCGCCGTGGTGCGGCATCAGTGCGCCGTTGGCGTCGCCCAGCGTGTCGGCCAGCGCGCGGCCGAGATCCCCGCTGGCGACGAGAGCGCCGGTCCGGGTGAACCGCGGCAGCTTCGCGAACGGAACCCCGTCGTGGGAGATCGCCCGCAGCGGTTCGTCGAGAGAGGCGAACGCCGCGAGTGCCGGGGCGTGCGTGTGGACGACGCAGCCGACGTCGGGGCGCATCGCCATGATCTCGGTGTGGATCGGGTACTCGATGTGCCGTTTCCCCGCTCCGTCGAGGACCTCGCCGGTCGGGGCGACCAGGACTACCCGCTCGGCGTCAACCTCTTCGAAACCCCAGCCGGAGGCCTTCATCCATACCCCGCGGCCGGCGGGATCACGCACGGAGGCGTGTCCCCAAACCATGTCTGTCAGCCCGGCGACGGCGAGGGCCCGGCTGGCGGCTGCCACTTCGTCGCGCAGTCTCGCCGGATCAGCCGGTCCCTGATGATCTGCAGTGTGGGTCATGTCCTCGGTCTTCGTGTTCGGTCACCTGGTGAAGTTCCGGATGACCCGGTTCTGAGTGAACGGAGGTGTCACGATGCGGAACAGTTGCCCGTATTATGCGACGACCCCACGGTGTATTCAAGGGTTGTCATCCTCGCGATAGCCTGCTCTGCGTGGATCCTGAACCCGCTGCACGTCCTCCCGGTCTCATCGGGGCTGTCGACAACGTGCTTCGGCTTCTCCGGCTCTTCGAGGACCGTGAGCTGCTCCGGGTCAATCAGGTGAGCAGGGAGATGGGGCTGTCCCGCTCCACCGTGCACCGGATGCTGACCACCCTCGGTCATCACCGTTTCGTGGTGCAGGACGAGCACTCGCGCGGGTACCGGGCCGGGCCGGCGTTGGTGGACATCGGGCTGGCCGTGGTCCAGAACATGGACGTGCGCGCACGTGCTTACCAGGCGCTCGTGCGGCTTCGCGACGAAACGGGTGAGACCGTCCACCTGGCGACCCTGCGCGGCAGTGAGGTGCTGTACGTCGAGGGTGTCGAGAGCGCGCAGGTCGTGAAGACCGGCGCCAGGGTGGGCTGGACTTTCCCCGCGCACGCCACCGCGGCGGGCAAGGCGATGCTCGCCCAGCTCACGGAGGACGAGCTGACCGCGCGCTACGCCGGTGCGACGCTGAGTGCCCCCACCGAGCGGTCGATCACCTCGCTGGGTGCGCTCCGGGCAGAGCTGGAGCAAGTGCGGCGTCGCGGTTACGCCGTCAACGACGGCGAGAACGAAAAGGACGTCTGCGGCGTCGCGGTGGCGGTCAAGGACCGGCAGGGGCGCACCCGCGCGGCGGTGGTGGTGACCGGGCCCCGGTCCAGGGCCGACCAGGGGTGGATCGACCGGGTGTCGCGCTCCACGTTGCGCGTGGCCGCCGACCTGACGGACGCCATCGTGTAGGTCGTCGCCGTCGTGTCTCGGCCGCATCGCCGCCGGGCGCGCCGAGGGCGGGCATCAGCGGACCGGAGTCACCTCGGCGGGCGGTTTCGGGCCGCGATCGGCCCCGAGCGTGGGCGAGCTGATCGCGCCGGCACTGGACACGCCGACCTCGAGCCGCCCGACGCGCGTGATCTCGACCGCGACGTGGTCGCCGTCGTGGACCTCGCCGACGCCGGCCGGGGTTCCGGTCGCGATGACGTCGCCGGGGTGGAGTTCCATGACCGAGGAGATGTAGGCGATCAGCCGCGGCACGTTCCAGATCAGATCCGTCAGGGCCGCGCGCTGCCGGAGCCGGCCGTTGACCCAGCAGCGCAGCTCCAGATCCTCGACAGGGCCCACTTCGTCCGGGGTGACGAGGTACGGCCCCATCGGGGTGAAGGTGTCGAACGACTTGCGCGTGGAGCGGTCCTCACCACCGCGCATGGTCATGTCCAGCAGACAGGTGTACCCGGATATGTGGTCGGCGGCGCGGTCCTCCGGCACGTGTGAGGCGGTACGGCCGATGACGACCGCGAGCTCGCCTTCCTGATCGAAGCGCCGGTCGTGGTAGGGCAGCCGTACCGTCCCGCTCGGCTGGGTGAGCGACGAGGGCGCCTTGAGGAACACGCCGAGCGAGCTGATGTGGACCGCCTGGCTCATCTCCTCCTTGTGGTCGAGGTAGTTCACGGGCGCGGCGACGATCTTGCTCGGGTCGGGTACCGGCGGCAGCAGGGTCACCGACTCCGGGGCGAGCACCGGAGCGTCAGTGGCGGCACCGCGGATCCCGGCGTGATCGGTCGTGGCCAGGAGCGTCCTCATCGGACTGAGCCCGTTCCGGCCGGGCACGAGTGTGCTCAAGTCGGCGATCCCGGCCTGGGTGAGCGCACCCACTCGGGGCGTACCTTCGCTGGTGACAAAGCTGAGTAGCTTCATGCTCGTCCTTCCGGGTCGGCGTAGAGCCAGTCGACGTCGGTGTAGTCATTGGGTGCTCGGAGCTGGAACATGCGGTTGCGCACGGCCCGGGTCAGGGGGTCCGCGGTGTGCCAGATCTCGCCCCACGGCCGGGCCGTGCGCTGGCAGCGGGTCGCGCGGGGCAGCCTGCGCCGCTCGTAGCCGGCGAACGCGGTGTCGACGTCGTGCCGGTCGAGCTGCCGGGCCAGCTCGACCGCGTCCTCGAGCGCCTGGCAAGCTCCCTGGCCGAGGTACTGGAGCATCGGGTGCGCGGCGTCGCCCATGAGCGCCAGCCGCTCGTGGACGAACCGATCGAGGGGCTCACGGTCGAACATCGGCCAATGCCGGTCACGGTTGACCAGGGAGACGGACCTCCGCACCGGGGCACATGCCTGCGCGAAGGCGGCGTCGAGCTCGCCGGGGCCGCCCCATTCCGAGCCGCCGGCGGACAGTCGCGGGCTGTGGAACACGGCGACCTGGTTGTACAGCTCGCCGCGCCGGACGGGGTACTGCACGAGGTGCATGCCCGGTCCGATCCAGATCACCACGTCGTCGGCGTCGACGTCGGCGACCTGCCCGATGGGGACAGTGCCCCGGCAGGCGGCGTACCCGCTGCACACGGGTTTGTCGTCCCGGATCATCCGGCGCAGCCGGGAGTGCAGGCCGTCGGCGGCGATGAGCGCGTCGCAGGTGTAGGTTGTGCCGTCGGCGCACCCGACGGTAGCGCCGCCGGCGTGGACCTCGGCGTGCACCACGGTTTTGTCGTTCTCCAGCGTCACCAGGCCGGTCCCGGTGCAGTGCTTGAGCAGGATGTCGAGCAGGTCGCTGCGGTGCATCACGAGGTAAGGGTGGCCGTAGCGCTCCACGTAAGACGGGCCGGTGTCGAGGGCGGTGAGACGTTCCCCGGTGACCGCGTCCATCAGCACCCCCGCTCGCGGGAACACGGACACCTCGCGGACGTCGTCGAATATCCCCAGCCTGCTCATCGCCCGGGTCGCGTTGGCCCCCACCTGGAGCCCGGCGCCGATCTCGGCGAACTCGGGCGCCTGCTCGAGCACGTGCACCGGACGCCCGGTGCGAGCGATCGCCAGCGCCGTGGCCAGCCCGCCGATACCGCCGCCGACGACGAGGAGCGGAATTCTTCCGGTCACGGTCATGCCTCACTCGTCCGGAACAGGCCCAGTGCCTCGAGCACCGGTGCATCGCTCACGCTGAACACGTCCAGCCGGCTGGTGGCGAGGAGTTGCCAGCGTGACCACGACGGGACCGCGATGATGTCGCCTGGCGCGATGTCGAACACGCGCTCGCCGACACGGGCCCGGCCGGTGCCGTGCAGCACGCACGCGACGCGCCCCCCGGTCTGCCGGAACGCCGTAGTGCTCGCGCCCGCCTCGATCCGCTGGATCTCGCAGCGCATCGTGGGCATCACATCGCCGCCGCGGACGGGGTCGGAGTACCGGAGCGTGGCCGAGTTCCCGCCGGACACGTCGAGCTGGGCGGTGAGCGCCCGGTCGGTGTCGGCCCACCGGTAGGCCAGCAACGGCGAGTGCGACGGCGGCGTCTCACGGCCTGCCGGGACGAGGCCGGGGCCGCCGCCGAACCAGCGTTCGGACGCCGACGCCGGGGCGGTCGCCGTGTCGGCCTCCTCGCTGGGGCCCTCCTCGAAGAACACCGCGTCGAGCGCGGCGACGACGGGCAGATCGAGCACGTCCATCCACATCATCGGCGCGTCGCCCGGGTTGTGGTGCTCGTGGAACGTCCAGCTCGGGGTGAGGACCAGATCGCCCTTGCCCATCGGCAACGGGTCGCCGTCGACGAGGGTGAACACGCCTTCGCCTTCGGTGATGAACCGCAGCGCGGCCGGGCTGTGACGGTGTGCCGGCGCCATCTCATGTCCGCGCAGGTACTGCACCGCGGCCCACAGGGTGGACACCGCGTACGGCGCGCCGGCCAGCCCCGGATTGCAGCAGGCCAGCACCCGCCGGTCGCCGCCCCGGTCGACCGGTACGAGCTCGCCGGCGCGTTCGGCGAGCTTGCGCAGGTCGTCACCCTGCCAGCGGAACGGTGTCCCCGCCACCGCGGGTTCCCGGGTCAGCAGGCCCTTGAGCTCCCAGAGCGGCTGCAGTTCGTGCTCGGCCAGTTCGTGGTAAAGATCGTCGACATTCGCTTCCGTGGAGCGGAACCTCGTTGTCGTCATGGTGCCTCCCTGACCGCCGTGGCGGCCTTGACGGTCGTTGGTTTCGGTTCGGCGAGGGCCGCCATCGAGACCAGGCTCACCAGTCCCAGTGCGGCCATGAACAGGGAGACCGACAGTGAGGTGCCGGTACCGGCCACCAGGGCGGTCGCGACGATGGGTGCGAGCGCCCCGCCGAGCACCGAGCCCACCTGATAGGCGATGGACGAGCCGCTGTAGCGCACCTCCGCCGTGAACGAGTCCGCCACCAGCGCAGCCTGCGGCCCGGCCATCACGGCGATGCCGGTACAGCCGATCACGACGGCGAGCACCATGAGCGGTACCGAAGCCGTGTCGACGAGCAGGAAGAGCGGGACGGCCCACACCACGGTCAGCCCGGCGCCGGCCAGGAACACGCGCTTGCGGCCGTAGCGGTCCGACAGGGCCGCCGACACCCCGATCGCCACCAGCCACACCACACTGCCCGCCAGCACGATGGACAACATCGTCCCCGAGCTCAGGTGTAACGTCGCCGTCCCGTAGGACAGCAGGTAGATCAGCACCAGGTACCCCAGCGCGGGCGCGGCGATCGACGCGCCGCTGCACAGGAACAGAGCCTTCGGGTGCGTGCGCAGCACCGTCCGGAGTGGACTGCGCACCACCGCGTTCCGCGCACGGACACTCGTGAACTCCGGCGACTCGGCGAGCTTCAGGCGGATGGTCAGGCCTGCCACGATCAACACCGCGGACAGCAGGAACGGCACCCGCCATCCCCAGGCGAGGAACGACTCCCGCGACATCGACGCGCTGACCGCCAGGAACACCCCGTTGGACAGGATCACCCCCGCGGGCAGACCCATCTGCGGAAACGCGCCGAACAGGCCACGTCTGCCGGCGGGGGCGTGCTCGACCGACATCAGCACCGCCGCGCCCCATTCGCCGCCCACGCCGAAACCTTGCGCCAGGCGCAGGAGGACCAGGAGCGCGGGCGCCCACACGCCGATCGCGGCGTAGGTGGGCAGCAGGCCGATCGCGCACGTGGCGAACCCCATCAGCAGCAGCGACAGCACGAGCAGCCGCTTGCGGCCGACCCGGTCGCCGAAGTGGCCCATGACGATCCCGCCGAGCGGGCGGGCCAGGAACCCGACCGCGAACGTGCCGTACGCCGCCAAGGTCGCCGCCAGGGTGGAGGTCCTGGGGAAGAACTGCGGGCCGAACACGAGTGCCGCCGCGTTGCCGTAGATGAAGAAGTCGTACCACTCGATGGTCGTGCCGATGAGGCTGGAGACAGCGGCACGCCTGCTCGACCCCGACGTCCTTGTCATGCGTACCCCTTCCGGCGCATGTGCTCCGTGTACGTACTAAATAGGGAGAGTACGGAGCATCGGAGGTCCCGTCAACGGGCCGGTTCCGCCGGCGTCACCGGGCGAGCGTGCGCAACGGTGGTGCGCTGGGGGAGAGCGTCGGTGGCGTGCCCTGGTAGGCCACGCGGGCGAGCTGTCGCGTGAACGTGTGCCATTCCGCGGCCGGCAACGGCTCGAGGAGGCGCTCCTGCACCCGCGCGACCGCGGGCGTGATGTGGCCGAGCGTGTCCCGTGCCGCACTGGTCAGCTCCAGCAGCCAGCGGCGGCCGTCGGCGCTGTCGCGGTACCGGCGCACCAAGCCCCGCCGCTCGAGCCGGGAGACGACGTCCGCGGTGCTCGACTTGTCCAGCGAGGCGAGCTCGCCGGCCTGACGCTGGTCCACCTCGCCGCCGCGCAGCACGGCGACCAGCAACGCGTACTGCGGCGCCGTCAGCTCACCGCCCACCTCGGCGGTCCAGAGCTCACCGTGAACGCGTTCGCCGCGCCGGATCAGGTAGCCGGGCGCGGTCGGCAACGACAGGACGGGACCTGTCGCCGATTCCGGTTCGTAGCCCGTCACCCTCCGCTGCTGAAACGCCACTCGGGCGAGCCGGGACACGAACGCTTGTCGCTCTCCGGGTGGCAACGGGCCGAGCAGGCGCTCCTGCACCCGCGTCGCGGCCGGGGTGATCGTCCGCAACCGTGTTCGCACACTGCCGGTGAGACGCAGCACGCGACGCCTGGCGTCGCCGGGGTCACGGACCCGCTCCACCCAGCCACGGCGCTCCAGCCGGGTCAGGATCCCGGCCGCCGTGTTCTTGTCCAGCGAGGCCAGTTCGCCGAGGCGGGTTTGGCTGATGCCGGGCCAGCCGGCCAGCGACACGACCACGGCGTACTGCGGTCCGGTGAGCAGGCCGTCCAGCTCTTCGGCCCAGTAGGCGGTGTGCACTTGCTGAGCACGGCGGATGAGGTGCCCGGGCGTCGTCGACAGGTCCAGCGCGTCGGGTTCCGCGGTGGGGTCGATTGCCATACCGGCATGATCCCAGATCCGGCTGAGCGGCTCCCGGGTCTTCTGTTGCTTGCATTGATGTCGCGTGATGCGGTCTACTGTTCCGCATGGCGCTACATCGAGGTGGCCCAGCGTGAAAGGCAGATCTTCGCCATGACCACTCCTGTCGACTCGGCTGAATTCTTCGACCCGCTGAATCCGCGGCACATCGCTGCGCCCGACGAATTCATGCGGGCGTCCCGGACGGGATGCCCGGTCGGCAAGGTGAGCGATCACCTCTACGCGGCGAACACCGACGACGTGGTCCGGGCGGTGTTCGACGACACCGAGAACTTCTCCAATCGCGGCAACTTCTCGGTCGGGCCCGAGGATGTGCGGCTACCGTTCACCGTCGTGACCATGGCGGACCCGCCGGGCCACACGCTCCTGCGAAGCAGGTTGCTGAAGAGCTTGGCGCCGGTGCGCCTTCGGAGGCTCACACCCAAGGTCGAAAACATCGTCCGCACAGCTGTCGACGCGCTGCCTGCGTCGGGCCGGGTCGATCTGTACGCGGATTACGTGCACTTCATCCCGTCAGCCGTCGTGTACGCGCTGATCGGAATTCCCGAGCCCGCGTGGCGTGAGGTCCAGACGTGGTCCGACGCCATCGTTCGTGTCATTCCCGGGCCCTCGCACGAGCTCCCGGAGTTCGCTTCGCTGATGGGATTCCTGGCGCAACTGGTGGAGGAGCGGCGAGCTCGTCCCGAGGACCGGCACGAGGATGTGCTGGACAACCTGTGCTTCGCCGAACCCGGTGAAGCGGAGATGTCGACGCCCGAGGTCGTGTGCCACGTCTTCCAGCTCGTCGTCGCCGCGACCGACACCACTCGCGCGTTGATCACCAATTGCGTGTACCGGCTGCTCGACGATCGCAGTCAGTGGGAGGCGGTCGTCGCTGATCGATCGCTGTTGCCGAACGCCATCGAGGAGTCATTGCGTGTGGACTCACCGGCCCAGTTCATGGTTCGCACGGCGGTGGAAGACGTGACTCTCGCCGGGTGTCCCATTCCTGCGGGCAAGAAGGTCTACCTGAACCTCCAGTCCGCCAACCATGACGAGGAGCGATGGGGTGACGATTCGCGTGCGTATCGCGCCGACCGGCCCGACGCCGCGGCGCACCTCGCGTTCGGCAAGGGAATCCACGCGTGCATCGGTTCGCCGCTGGCTCGGATCGAAGCCCGGGTGGCGATCGAGGCACTCATGGACGTGTTTCCCGGCATGCGGCTCGCGCCGGACGCCACGTGGGTCAAATGCGAAGGAGTCCTGACTCGGAGGGTCGAATCGGTACCGGTCCGGCTCGACGGAGGGGAAGCCCGATGAGGATCGAGGTCGATCGGAACCGCTGTGAAGGACATGCCATGTGCGAGGCCGTCGCCCCTGAGTTCTTCTCGGTCGATGACGAGGGTGAGCTGACGGTCAAGGCCGAGGAGGTGCCGGAGCCCGACAAGGCCGCGGTGCACGCCGCCGTGCTCAGCTGCCCGGTCACCGCCCTGAAACTCTCGTCGCGATAAGGCCATCAGGAGGCAACGATGCCCAAGTCCGATCCGAGCGTGGCAGAGATCCGTGAGGCGATCACCGAACTGTTGCGCACCGAAGAGGTCGCGACTCTCGCCACGATCGATTCCGAAGGCCGCCCCTCGGCCTCGGCCATGCACATCGCCGGCGACGGACTCCTCGTCTACATGCACACCTTCCGCCACACCCGGAAAAGCACGCAACTGCGGCAGAACCCGAACGTCAGCTATTCCGTGTGCCATCTTCCCCCTGAAGGCTATGCGGCGCGGCAGGAGACCCGGTCGTTGCAGATCCAGGGGATCGCCACCCTGGTCACAGATCCGGCCGAGATCCAGCGGATCGCGGAGATCAGCATGGAGCAGTTCCCGTGGGCGGGAGAAACGGCCCTCTACGCCCATGTTGAATTGCCGGACCAGGGACAGCAGCTCTTCTTCCGCATCGAGCCGGTCCAGGGGCTGTGGGCGGACAACCGGGTCCGAATGCTCTACCGGGTCCTCCTCGATTTCGGCGACGGCGGCAGGACCATCACCAAAGTCGCGGACTACAACGCCGTCGTCCGTGGGCGAGCCTGACGAGGGCGGGAGGTCTGATGACAGGGCTTCGCCGGATCGTGGTGGTCGGGGCATCGCAGGCCGGGTGGGCGACGGCAGCGGCGCTGCGCCGGTTCTCCTTCGACGGTGTCATCACCGTGATCGGTGACGAACCGCACGCGCCCTACAGCCGGCCGCCGTTGTCGAAGGGGGTGCTCGGTGGCGCCGAGCCCGACAGCAGCGTTTTTCTCGCCGGCGCGGATGATCTCGACCTGCTCACCGGCCTGACGGCAGCCGGTCTCGACATCGGCCGCAAGCGGGTCTTGCTGAGCGACGGCGACACCATCGGCTATGACGGACTGGTCATCGCGACCGGTGCCCGGGCGCGCCGGCTGTCGCCGCACGCCGATGAGATCACGCTGCGGACGCTCGACGACGCGCTCCGGCTCCGGGACCGTCTCCGTAATGCCGACGACCTGGCCGTGGCGGGTGGCGGCTTCCTCGGGATGGAGATCGCGTCGACCGCCGCGACTCTCGGCAAATCGGTGACGGTCGTCGACCAGGTCACCCCTCTGGCCGGTCGCCTCGGCGCGCTGTTGTCGGACCTGTGCCGGACGGCCGCGGCCGAAACGGGCGTGAAGATCCGCACCTCCCCGGCGGGGGTGCGGATCGAGGACGGCCGCTTGGTGTCGGCGGACGGAACGGTTCTCGCCGAGGCCGGCCTCGTCGTCACCGCGGTCGGCGATCTGCCCAACACGGAGTGGCTGCGGGACAGCGGCCTCGTCCTGGCCGGGGGAGTCGTGGTCGACCCCTGCTGCCGGGCAGCGCCGGACATCGTCGCCGCCGGCGATGTCATCAGCCTTCCCGGCGCCGACGGCCGATTCACGCGCAGCCCGCACTGGTGGAACGCGCTGACCCAGGCCACGATCGCGGCTGCGACTCTGCTCGGCCGCGAGCCGGACGCCCGGCTCGGTGGCACCGCGCCGATTTTCTGGACGGAGATGTTCGGGCTGCGCAT
Organism: Amycolatopsis sp. NPDC006131; assembly: GCF_040614175.1. Classification (NCBI taxonomy): domain Bacteria; kingdom Bacillati; phylum Actinomycetota; class Actinomycetes; order Pseudonocardiales; family Pseudonocardiaceae; genus Amycolatopsis; species Amycolatopsis sp. NPDC006131. The sequence continues at coordinate 31,075 of NZ_JBEXTX010000008.1, read as the reverse complement.
CCGAATCGCCGGAACGCTGCCGCCCAGCGGCGAACCCACCGTGGTCGACGGCTCCCTCGAGGATCGGAGTGCGCTGCTCACGTGGCCCGCGAGCGGTCGAAACGCCGGGTTCGGCACCGCCGCGGCAGTGAACTTCCCGATATCGGCACCGAAACTCGCCAGGCTCGCCCGACCACGCTGACCGTTGCCCGGCGCGACCGTCTCGGCCGGCCATTGTGGACATTGCCCCGGTCACGCTCCGCGCTCGTCAGCGGCGCCGGTGTTCTTGAGCACGAGCGGCAGGTGGATGTCGTCGACGATGTCGACGATGACGGCGTCGATGTCCTCGCTCGGCGCCAGCAGCAGATGTTTGATGATCAGGTCGGTCGCGACGGTCACCCGGCGGGTGCCGCGCACACCCGGGTCGATCTCGCCGCGTTCGATGCCGCGTTCCAGCAAAGTCGTCATGATCTGTTCGGCGACGTCGAGCTGGGCCCTGGCCAGTGCCGCGAACTCGGGGTTGCGCGCGATCTCGCTGACCACGGTGCGGATGGCACTGCCGAAGGGCCCGGCGATCCGCGTCGCCATCTCCCGCAGGACCGCGAGGACGTCGTCGCGGTAGGTGCCGGTGTCCGGCACCGCGAAGTCGGTCATCCGGTGCCGTGCGCAGGCGTCGACCACCAGTTGCGGCAGCCCAGGCCACCGGCGGTAGATCGCGGCCTTGCTGGTCCTGGCTCTGGCCGCCACCCGGTCGACGGTCAGCGCCGGGTAGCCGACCTCGCTCAGCTCCTCCACGGTCGCGGTGAGTATCGCGTGCTCGAGGGCCTCCCCGCGGCGCCGCGGCCCGCGGCGGGGGTCCGTGGTGGTCGGCTCGACGGCGTGCTCCGGATGCGGTGGCATCTCGCTCCTCGTGTGGTTCGTCGCCGCCTTGCCGAGCGGCCGCGACCAGGCTACTGTAGCAACAAGAGAACGAAATCGTACTCTATATTGCGCACAGTCACCACTGATTACAGCAGGGAGTCAATCGATGTCGACGACCGCAGAGAACCCCACCGCCGAAACCGTGCCCGAGGTCCCGTTGCCGCCCGCACCGCCGGAGGCGACGCTCGCCAAGCCGGACATGTTCATGCCCCTGGAAGCGGACAGCTTCAAGCCGATCGCGGGCTTCCCGGCCGCGGATCTGCGGCCGCTGCCTGCCGTCGCGAAGTACAGCGGGGGTCTGGCCAACGCGTTCGTCATCAAGGCGAACCCGGAGTACAAGTGGCAGGGCGCGCCCTGGCACATGCACCACCTCAACGTGCACTTCAACTACATCGTCAAGGGATGGGCCCTCTTCGAGTTCGAGGGAGTCGGCAAAGTCCGCCTGGAGGCAGGCACCGCCTTCTACCAGCCGCCGCGCAACCGGCACCGCGAACTGGACGCCTCGTCCGATTTCGAGGTCATCGCGGTCGAACTGCCCGCGTCCTACCCGACCACCTTCTACGCCCTCGACCCGGAAACCGGCGAGTACCGCGCGACGGTGATCGACGCCGAAACCGAGGGCGGCGAGCTGACGAACGTCGTGAAGGTCGATGAGGCGGGATGACCGAACCGCTGAGCGCGCCACTCGAGGCCCGGGTGGCGCGCCTGGAGGCCCTGGACGACATCCGGGCCCTGCAGATGGCTTACGTCCGCTTCTGCGACGGCGGTTTTCCGCCCGACCGCATCGACGAGCTGTTCACCCCGGAGTGCGTGTGGGACGGGGGTGACCTGCTCGGCCGGCACGCGGGTCACGCGGAGCTGCGCACGCACTTCGCCGACGTCGCGGCCAGGCTCGAGTGGTCACTGCACTACATCGTCAGCGGCGACATCGAAGTGGCCGACGACCTGGCCAGTGCGAGGTCCACCTGGTACCTCTGGCAGCCCCTGACGATCAACGGGACGGCCGCGTGGCACATGGGCCGGTACCGCGAGCAGCACGAACTGACCCCGGCGGGGTGGCGGATCAGCGAGCTCGTCCTGACCGTCGACTCGTTCACGCCCTTCGACCGGGGATGGGTGGCTCAACGATTCATGCCCCTCGGCTGACCAGGCCGAGGTCCACCGAAGACCGAAAGGGGTGCGCATGTCGCACGCCATCAGCGAGGACGAGTTCTACGACCTGGCCTCCTCGTGGGGGATCTCGCGCTCCGGTGCGGCCGGCGTCCTGCCCGCGATCGCTCACCTGGCACCGGTCATCGCCGCGATGGACGACCTGCTGGCGGACCCGCCGCCGGTGGCGGAGGCCGATCGCGTCGTGCACGACGACACCGACGCCGGCCGGGACCCGTACAACGCGGTCGTGCGCTGGGTCTCGGTGCGCAAGCCGGGCGCGCGCGGGTTGCTGTCCGGCGTCGGCGTCGCGGTCAAGGACTGCGTGGCGGTGGCCGGTGTCCCGATGACGGCGGGGTCGGCGCTGTTGCAGGGGTTCGTGCCCGACCGGGACAGCACCGTGGTCCGCCGCCTGCTCGACGCGGGCGGGCACATCTGCGCCATCACGAACATGGACGAGATGGGGGTCGCCCCCGGTGGCGACTCGAGCTACTACGGCCCGACCCTGAACCCGTGGGACACCACGCGGACCGCGGGCGGGTCGTCCGGCGGGTCGGCGGCGGCCCTGTACTACGACGGTGTCGACGTCGCGCTCGGCGCGGACTCCGGCGGGTCGGTGCGCATCCCGGCGGCCTGGTGCGGGCTCGTCGGTCTCAAGCCCACGCACGGTCTGGTGCCGCACTCCGGGGTGCTCGGCGGGGAACCGCTGCTCGACCACGTCGGCCCGCTCGCGCGCACCACGGCGGACGTCGCGGCCGTGCTGCAGGTGCTTGCCGGGACCGACGACGAAGACCCCGACCCGCGACAGCCCGCGCAGCTGCCCCGGCTCGACGCCGTGGCGGCGGTCGAGTCGGCACCGGCGTCCCTGGACGGTCTGCGCGTCGGGGTGCTGGCCGAGGGACTGGATCCGGCGGGCGGGGTGTCGCCGGAAGTCGGCCGGGCGTTCGACGCCTCGCTCGCCCGGCTGCGCGAGCTGGGTGCGTCGGTGGAGCCGGTCTCGGTGCCCGAGCACCGGTTGTGCGCGCCGATCGCGTTCAACATGTTCCCGGAGAGTTTCGCCGGGCAGATGCGCGGCGGCGGGGCGTTGTTCGGCGCGGGCGGCCGCTACTGGCCGGAGCTGGCAGAGGCCCTTCGGCGAGGATTCGAGAAGGCGGGCGACAGCATGGCGCCGACGCTCAAACTCATGCTGATCATGGGCAGCGGAGCGGAACGCGAGGGCGGCGGCAGCCGCTACGCGCGGGCGGCGAACCTGCGCCGCCTGATCACCACCGGGTACGAGAAGGCGCTCGCCGGGGTCGATGTGCTCGCCATGCCGACCGTGCCCGTGGTGGCCCACCCGGTGGCACCCGGCCTCGACCCCGCCGACCGGGCGCTCCGGGCCTGGAGCCTGGTCGGCAACACGGCGCCCACGAACATCACCGGCCATCCCGCGATCACCCTCCCGCTCGGTCTCGCCGATGGACTGCCCGCCGGCGTCATGCTCGTCGGCCGGAAGTTCGCCGACACCCAGCTGCTCACCGTGGCCGAGACGGTCGAACGGGCAGTCGGCTGGCCGCGGCGCCCACCCGAAAACCGATGAAGAACGTCGTGAAAGGACAGAAGACATGTCGATGATGCGCGCGGCGCAGTACGACCGCTACGGGCCGCCGGACGTGCTGTACGAGGGCAAGGTCGCGGTCCCGCAGCCGCGGCCGGGTCAGATCCTGGTGCGGGTGCAGGCGACCAGCGTGAACGGCGGCGAGCTCAGCGCCCGAGCCGGGCAGCTGCGCCTGCTGACGGGTAAGCGCTTTCCCAAGGGGATCGGGCTCGACTTCGTGGGCGAGGTCGCCGACCCCGGCTCCGGTGACTCCGGTCTCCGGGCGGGTGATCGCGTGTGGGGTGTGCTCCCGCGCACCGCCGAGGTCGACTCGCGGAGCGGGGCGGCGGCCGAGTACCTCACTGTCGATCCGGATCGCGTGTCGCGCGCTCCGGCCGGCCTCACCCCGGTCGAAGCGGCGTCGCTGGTGGTGGCGGTCGTGCCGATCATCGGCCTGCGCGACAAGGCGCACCTCGCCCGCGGCGAGCGCCTCCTGGTGCGCGGGGCCAGCGGGGGCACCGGCAGCCTGGCCGTGCAGGTCGGCAAGGCGATGGGCGCGCACGTCACCGGGCTGGCCGGACCGTCCAACCTGGATTTCGTGCGCGGCCTCGGTGCTGACGAGGTGGTCAGTTACACGACCGCGGGCCCGGCCGACCTCGGTTCGTTCGACGTCGTGTTCGACACCGTGGGCACCGAGCTCGCCGCGTTCCGCCGGCTGCTGACGCCCACGGGCAGGATGGTGGCGATCTCCTTCGACCGCAAGCACATCGCGCGCTCGCTGGCCTACATCGCCGGGTCGGTGGTGCACGGCTCCCGCCGGGTGCGGTTCTTCAGCGGCAACCCGAAGCGGGAACTGTTCGCCGAGGCCGCCCGGCTCGCCGAGAGCGGAGAGCTGCGACCGGTCGTCGACGGCGTGCACCCGCTGTCCGCCATCGCCGAAGCCCACCGCGCGGTGGAAGCGGGCGGCGTGCGTGGCAAGCACATCATCGACATCGACGGCTCGGCGGCCAGCTGACGCGCCCAGGGGGCCTGCTCCGCTCCCGGTCCGGGGCAGGCCGGTGCGAGCCCCGCGGCCGCCGACCTGCCTCGCTACCCGATGCCACAGTGGCTCCGGGTGCGTCGCTGGCCCGTGCCGTCAGGCCAGATCGGCCGAGAACCGCTGCAGCAGGGCGGCCTGGCCGAGCGGTGTCCCGCGGTCGATCCAACGGCTCAGGGCGGCCGGGGCGAGCAGGTTTTCCGCCGCCAGCAGGCCCGCGCCGGTGACGCCTTCGAGGTGGTCCAGCGACGCGGGGCGGATCGTGAGGTCCCGGCGCACCAGGTCGGTGCACCGCTCCAGCACCGTGCGCGACAGCTGGTCCAGGAACCGCGTCCCGGTGCGCAGGACGCCGCCGCCGACCACGAGCACTCCCGGGTTGCAGAAGTTGAGCAGGTTGGCCGTCACCCCGGCGATCACCTCGGAGGCCTCGTCCACCAGCCGCACCGCGAACGGGTCCTTCGCGCGCACCGCCTCGCCGAGGTCGCCGCCCTTGATCTCGCCCCGCTCGCGCAACACCCGCGACAGCAGCGGGCTCTCCGAAGCCTGCTGGGTGGCCCGGCGCAGCAGGGCCCACCCGCTCGCGACCGCCTCCAGGCACCCGGTGCGGCCGCACCGGCACCGGGCCTCCGGATCGTCCGTGATGTGCATGTGCCCGATGTCGCCGGCCGCGCCCTGCTGGCCCCGCAGCACCCGGCCACGCACGATCAGCCCGGCGCCCACACCAGTGCCCACCTTGAGGAACAACAGGTCCCGGCCGTCGCGCGGCACGCCCCGGGTCCACTCGCCGAACGCCATCAGGTTCGCGTCGTTGTCCACCCACACCGGCGCGTCGTAGTGGTCGCGCAGCCACGACCCGCCGCGGCGATGTCGAGCAACGCCGGCGGCATGGCCGCGCACTGGACCGGCGCGTGCCCGCGACCGGGCGACAGCGAGCGCATCCCGTTCGTGCCCGAGATGGACCGCCTGCTCACCGAGGCCGAACGGCTGCTGGGCGTGTCGGCGAAGGTGCTGGCCGGCGCGCCGCTGGCCAGCGAGGTCCGGGCCCGGCTCGGCGCCGCGCTGGAGGCCGGGCGCGCGGAGGACCGCCGGGTGCAGCCGATGCCGCTGGCGGTGCGCCGCACCGCCGACGGGCGGCTCGTGTGGTCCGGCTCTGACGTCGTGTTCGGCGAGGTCACCCGCACCAACGCGAACTTCGGCCTGTTCGACGAATCCGTCGTCACGCGGGTGCTGCTGCGCGACGGCGCCGTGCGCGGGGTGAGCGTGCGCGACCTGACCACCGGCGCCGACCACGAGGTCGCCGCCTCGTCCGTCGTCGTGGCCGCGGACAGCCTGCGCACCCCGCAGCTGCTGCACGCCTCCGGCGTCCGGCCACCGGCGCTGGGCCGCTACCTCAACGACCAGCCGCAGGTGGTCCTCGCCGTGCGCCTGCGGGACGTGCCCGCCGCTCCCGCAGCCGGGCCGTCGGACGGCGGGATCACCGCGCAGAGCGGCGTGTCCTGGGTGCCGTTCACCGACGACCACCCCTTCCACGGCCAGGTCATGCAGCTCGACGCCTCACCGGTGCCGATCGAGGGCGACCCACCGGCGCCCGGCTCGATCGTCGGGCTGGGCTGGTTCTGTGCCAAGGACCTGCAGGCCGGCGACCGCGTCGCGTTCAGCGACACCGAGACCGACCACCACGGCCTGCCCGCGCTCCGCATCCACTACACGCTCACCGCCCGGGACCACGACAACCTGCGCGCCGCCCGGGAGGCGATCGTCGAAGCCGCGCACGCGCTCGGCGACGTCCTGGACCCCGAACCGCTCACCTTCCCGCCCGGCGCGTCCCTGCACTACCAGGGCACTGTCCGAATGGGACCCGCCGACGACGGCACCTCGGTGTGCCATCCGGACTCCCGCGTCTGGGGCGTCCGCGGACTGCACGTCGCGGGCAACGGCGTCATCCCGACCGCCACCGCCTGCAACCCGACGCTCACCGCCGTCGCGCTCGCCGTCGCCGGCGCGCGGGCACTCGCCGCCGACCTCGCCTGAGAAGAAGGAGCACCCATGCTCGAACGCGAGCTCATCCAGAACCGCGGAGTCCGCAACGTCGTCGAAGACGGGGCGATCACCGGGTTCCAGTTCCGGCTCCGCATGCCCAACTACCGCGGCCTGTGGGCGAGCCTCATCGAAGGCGTCGACGTCGAGGTCGGCGACCTGCGCTGGGACCGTGACGTTCCACTGTGGACCTTGCAGGGCCGCCGGTTCACCCTCGCCGAACTGCGAGTGTCCCGCGACGTGCGGTGGCAGCTCGACGAAGCGGCCACGATCACCGTGCCGCACCCCGGCGGGCTCGCCCCCGGCGTGCACGACCTGCGCGTCGGCATCGCCCTGCGCGCCCCTTGCATCCCGGCCGAGTTCCAGCCCTCGGTCTTCCCCGCCGCGCGAAAGGTCACGATCCTGCCATGAGCTTCTCCTACGGCGTCTCGCTCTACAGCTACACCGGCGACATGCACACCGTGCTCACCCTGGACGACGCCATGGCCGAGATCGCCGATCTCGGCGCCACCGGCATCGAAATTCTCGGCGAGGGCAACATCCCCGGCTACCCCGAGCCGTCCGCCGAGTGGATCGACGCCTGGCACGCCCGCTGCGCCCACCACGGCCTCACCCCGACCAACTACGGCTCGTGGATCGACACCTCGCTGTGGCACGACCGGGACCTGACCGCCGACGAGGGCGCCGCCATGCTCGCCCGCGACCTCGGCCTCGCCGCGACGCTCGGCTTCACGTTCCTGCGCCCCAAGGTCGGGGTCGTCTCGCACGACCTGAAACCGCACCCGGTGTGGGAGGGGGTCGTCGAGCGCAACCTGGACCGCGCCGCCGAACTCGGCATCGTCATCTGCCCGGAAATCCACGCGCCGACGCCCATCCGGCACGAGGTCGTCGACGGCTACCTCGCCTTCCTCGAACGCACCGGCACCAAGAACTTCGGCCTGCTCATCGACACCGGGATCTTCCAGCGCGCCCCGGTGACCGCCAAGCACGAGGTCCTGCCGCACGTCGTGTTCATCCAGGCCAAGTTCTTCGACATCGACGCCGACCTGACCGACGCGACCATCCCGTGGCGGGAGATCCTGACGACGCTCGACGAGCACGGCTGGAGCGGCTGGCTGTCCAGCGAGTACGAGGGCGACCGCGCGCCCTACCGCTCGCTGGAACAGGTGCGCCGCCAGCACGCGCTGCTGCGCTCGATCGAAGCGGAGCTGCGGGCCTGAACCTGCCACACGCCCTCGGACTCGGTCGGAACGACCGTCACGCCGCCTTCCGCACCTCGGTGTAGCTCGCGTAGAGGTTGTCCCAGGCCAGGCTGCAGCGAAGGTCGAGCTGGGGGTCAGCGGACCGTCCGCCTCCGGCGAACCACGGCTCGCAGGGCGCGATCTCGGCCAGCTGCCTGCGCACCTCGCCGATCGCGGTGCGCGCCGCCTCCGGCAGCCGGTCCGCCTTCTGCTCGACCTCGCCGATCACCTCGGCCACGTCCGGCATGAGGTTGGCGCAGTTGCTCACCGGGTCGACCGGCTGCCCCATCAGGCGAGGGATGCAGGCGGCGAGCAGGACGCCGATCGCGTCGAGCTTCGTCCGCAGCTCAGGCAGCGGCGAGGACGGCGAAGTGGCGGTCGTGGACGGAGCGGTGGTGGGCGTGGGCGTCCCGGCGCTGCATGCCGTCAGCACCACGGCGAGCACGGCCAGCACGGCGAGGTGGTGTCGCAAGATCGTTCCCCCGGTCGGCGTCGGGTCAATCTAGCGCGTCCTGGTCTCGCTCAGCTCGCGCGGGCGCCAGGGTTCGTCGCCGATGACGACGTGGTCCCGGCGCGCCGCGCCGCTGCCTGTCCCCGAGGGAGCACCCGCGGAAGCCAGGGCCACCGTCGGTGGGGTGCCGCCTGAGTGACGATCTGGGCGGGCCGGTCGCTGCGTGACCTCGCCAAGTCCCCCGATGGTCCGGTTGTCCCGGCCGGAACCAGGCGCCGCACTATGCAGGCGGGCGCGCACGCTGGGGTGCGTCGTGCTCGTCGCGACCGCCGGGAACCGCGCCTCGGCCTCGCGATCGCCAACCGGCCGCCGGCCCCCGCGACGCGAGCCGAACGGGCGGCTGCCGCCGGCCCCGGGGCATGGGGCCGGCGGCAGCCTGGCTTCTACTCGATCCGGGCGATCACGGCGCCCTGCTTGACCACCTCTCCCTCCTCGACGAGCAGCCGCAGCACACCCGCGGCCGGAGCGGGCACCTCCACGTCCACCTTGTCGACCGCGACCTCCGCGATCAGGTCGCCCTCGCCGACCTGCTCGCCGTCGGCGGCGAACCACGTGGCGAGCACGCCCTCGGCGTCGGGCTCGTTGTCGGAGATGTGGGGGAAGGCGATATCGGTCATGCGCTCACCAGGCCGAGGACAGCCCGGCGGATCCGGTCCGGCGTCGGCAGCACGGCGTACTCCAGCGGGCGGGCGTAGGGGATCGGAACATCCGGCACTGCCACCCGGGCGGCCGGAGCGCGCAGCAGACCCGGGTCGCGCTCGGCGACGCGCGCGATGACCTCCCCGGACAGCCCGAACGACAGGTAGTCCTCGTCGACGACGAGCAGCCTGCCGGTGCGGCCCACCGACTCCACGACCGTGTCGGTGTCCAGCGGCACCACGCTGCGCAGGTCCACGACCTCGCAGTCGACACCCTGCGGCGCGAGCTCCTCGGCCACGTCGAGTGCGTGGTGCACCGACAACGACAGCGTCACGATCGTGACGTCGCTGCCCGGCCGCACGACGTTCGCCTTGCCGATCGGCACCACGTGGTCGCCCTCGGGCACCGGCCCGATCGACCGGCGGTTCTTGGCCATCCACGGCAGACCCATCACGCCCTTGTGGAACAGGTACACCACCGGGTTGTCGTCACGGATCGCGGCGGTCATCAGGCCCTTGGCGTCGGCGGGATTGCTGGGCGCGACCACCTTCATCCCGGGCAGGTGCGCGAAGGTGCCCCACAGGCACTGCGAGTGCTGCGCCCCGTCCGAATACCCGCCGCCCACCGCGGCGGTCAGCACCATCGGCACGGTGACGTTGCCGCCCGACTCGAAGTGGATCTTCGCCATGTGGTTGTAGATCTGGTCCATGCACACGCCGAAGAAGTCGACGAACATCAGCTCCACGACCGGCCGCATGCCCTCCACCGCGGCGCCGATGGCCGCGCCGATGAACGCGGTCTCCGAAATGGGGGTGTCCATGACCCGCCGCGGCCCGAACTTGTCGAGCAGTCCGGTGGTGGAGCTGAAGATGCCGCCGTAAGCGCCGACGTCCTCGCCGAGCACGAAGACGTCCTCGTCGCGCTCCATCTCCTGCGCGATGGCCTCGACCATGGCCTTGGCAGTGCTGAGCTTGCGTTGTACGGGTGCGGAGGACGATGCCGAGGCATCCGTGAGCGTCATTGCTACTCCTCGTCGGTGGTGGGATCAGGCCTGCGCGAACACGAAGTCCAGCGCGGTGTCCGGGTCGGGCTCGGGGCTGCGCTTGGCGAACGCGACCGCGGCTTCGACGCGGTCGCGGGCCTGCGCGGCGATCGACGACACGGCGGCGTCGTCGAGCACGCCCGCGGCGAGCAACTCCTTCTCGTAGGTGGGCAGCGGATCGCGGCCCGGCACACCCTCCAGATCGGACCGGTAGCCCTGCGCGTCGCCCTCGAAGTGTCCCCACAGGCGCAGCGTGTGCACCTCGATCAGGCTCGGTCCCTCGCCCGCACGTGCCCTCGCCACCGCTTCGCCCGCGACTTCGTGCACCGCCTCCACCGAGTTGTCCTCGACCCGGTGACCGGGAATGCCGTAACCGGCGGCACGCACCGCGTTCGACGTCACGCACGTCGAAGCGCTGCGCGGCACCGAGATTCCCCAGTCGTTGTCCTCCACCACGAACACCACCGGCAGCTGCCACAGTGCTGCCAGGTTGAGCGCTTCGTGGAACGCGCCCTGGTTCGCCGCGCCCTCACCGGTGACGGCGACCGCGACCCGGTCGGTGCCGCGCCGCTGGAACGCCAGCGCCTGCCCCACCGCGGGCGGGTAACCCTCGGCGATGATGCCCGAGCAGGAGAAGTGCGTCGCGGGGTCGAACAGGTGCATGTGCCCGCCACGGCCCCGGCCGAGGCCGTCCACCCGGCCGAAGATCTCGGCCGTCATCTTCTCCAGGTCCACCCCGTGCGCGATGGCGAAGTGGTGGGGCCGGTGGGTGGCGGTGACGGCGTCGTCGGCGCTGAGGTGCGCGCACACCCCGGCGGCGACCGGTTCCTGCCCGGCGGAGAGGTGCATCTCGCCTGGGATGAGCCCGGCGCCGATGTCGAACACGGGTTTCTTGTCCGCGTGGTACTCGCGGAGGATCGTCTCCTCGTAGGTGCGGATCAGGACCATCATGCGGTACAGGCCCAGCCTGTCCTCCGGTTCCATGTGACCTCCCAATCGGTGTGGGAGTCACTGTCGCGGCGGGCGCGGGCCGCGGACAACGGTGCGGATTTCAGATGGTGATAAACACCGGTTTCCGCAGGTCAGGACAGCAGCGCGAAGGCGCGGGACACCCGCCGCGACGCCCGCTCGAGGGACACCGGCTCCACCGCGGGCAGCCGGCGCGCCGGCAGCGAGATCGCCACCGCGCCGACCACCCCGGGCGCGCGCACCGGGGTGGCCAGGCAGGCCGTGCCCAGCAGGTACTCCTCGCGGTCGTTGAAGACCCCGCCGCCCTCGGCCAGCCGCTGCTCCAGCACCCGGCTGTCGGTGATGGTGTGCGGGGTGAGGTCGGCGAGCCGGTACCGCGAGAGGTGGTCGCGCCGCGCCTCGGGGTCCAGGCAGGACAGGATGCACTTGCCGAACGCGGTGGCGTGCGCCGCCTCCTGCACGCCCACCCACAGGTCCACCGCCGGCAGCTCGGGAGCGTCGACGATGTCGATCAGCTTGATCTCACCGCCGGAGTACAGCGACAGGTAGGCCGCGCCACGGACCTCGTCCCGCAGCGCGCGCAGCACCGGCCGGATCTTGGGCAGCAGCGCGTGCAGCGAGTTGTGCTTGCGCAGTGCGCTGACTTGCTCGCCGAGCACGTAGCCGTCGTCGAGTTTGCGGAGGTAACCCTCGTGCAGCAGGGTGCGCAGCAGGTGGTACGTCGTCGGCAGGGGGAGGCCGACACCGCGGGCCAGCGCCTTGGCCGTTACCGGCCGTTCGCTCGCGCCGACCGCGTCGAGCAGGTGCAGTGCCCGCTGTACGGACCCGATCAGTGTCGGTCCAGCAGCCATACCGCCTCACCTCCGCCGCCCCGTTGCCGCGCACCCAGGATGCCGGGTGCCACGCGCCACCGGCAAGGCACCAGGCCCGACACGGTGACCCCCCGCGGCCGGCACGCTTACGGCGTGGAGACGGATTCCCGCCGCCCGTAGACAGCCGCGACCCGGGAACCTACCGTCCGGAATCGTGGCGGATGGGCCGTTGTCGATCCGGCTGCTCGGGCAGTTCCAGGTGCTTCGGGGTCACGCTCCGGCGCCGCTGGAGTCCGCCCGCGCCGAATCGCTGCTGGCCTTCCTCCTGCTGCACCGGCACGAGCCGCAGCCGCGGCAGCGGGTGGCGTTCACGCTGTGGCCGGACTCCACCGAGGCGCAGGCGTTGACCAACTTGCGGCACGTCCTGCACACGCTGCGCCACGCGCTGCCCGGTCTCGACCGCCACCTCGAGGTGACTCCGCGGACGCTGACCTGGCGGCCGGACCCGCCCTACCGCCTCGACGTGGCCGAGTTCGAAGCCGCGCTCGATCGCGAGTCGTGGCGGGAAGCCGTGCAGGCCTACACCGGGGACCTGCTGGCCGGCCGCTCCGGGGACTGGGCGGACGCCGACCGGGACCGGCTGCGCCGCCGCTACCTCGGCGCTCTCGAGCGGCTGGTCGCCTCGGCTCAGCAGCGAGGCGACCTCGCGGAGGCCACGCGGCACGCCGAGCGGCTGCTGCGCGAGCAGCCGACCCACGAGGAGACCTACCAGCTGCTGATGCGCCTGCACGACGCCCGCGGCGACCGGGCCGGCGCGGTCCGCGTGTACCACGAGTGCGCGGCGACGCTGGAACGCGACCTCGGTGTGGAGCCCGCGGCCACGACCCGAGCGGTCTATGACGCCCTCCTCGCGCGCGACGACGCCGAGACCTCCACTCGCGTGGGCGGGACGCCGTTCATCGGCCGCTCCGCCGAGCGCGCGCAGCTGATCGCCGCGTGGCGGCAAGCCCGCACCAGGGCGCGGGTCGTGCTGCTCGCCGGGGAACCCGGAATCGGCAAAACCCGGCTGGCGGAGGAGTTCCGGGCCTGGTGCGGCCACCGCGGCGCCGTCACCGCACTGGCTCGCGCCTACCCCGGGGAAGGCGCGCTGGCGTACGGACCGGTCACCTCCTGGCTCCGCTCGGAACGCCTCAACCGGTCGCTGCGCGGCTTGCCCGCCCCTTACCTCACCGAACTCGCCCGGCTGCTGCCGGAACTGCTGACCACCGTGCCGCGCCCGCAACGGCTGCCCGAGAGCGAGCAGCGGCAGCGGCTCTACGACGCCGTGGCCCGCGCTCTGGCCGCACCGGGCGCCCCGGTGTCGCTCGTGGCCGACGACGTGCAGTGGTGGGATCGGGAGGCGCTGCAGCTCCTGCACTACCTGGTGCGGACCAGGCTGCCGGTGCCGGTGCTGGTCGTCGCCACCGCACGCCGCGAGGACATCGACGGCACGGCGCCGCTGCGCGACCTGCTCAGCTCCCTGCGAGCCGCCGAGACCCTGACCGAGATCGACCTGGACCGGTTCAGCCGGGCCGAGACCGCGGTGCTGGCCGAGCAGCTCGGCGGGAGCCGGCTCGCCGATGTCGACGCTCTCTACCAGCAAACCGAGGGCAACCCGCTCTTCGTCGTCGAGGCGGTGCGCGCGGGCGACGTGCTCACCCCGAAGGTCCAGGCGGTGATCCGGGCCCGCGTGGCGCAACTGTCCCACCCGGCCCGGGAACTGGTCGAGATCGCGGCCGCCGTCGGCCGGGAGTTCACCGCCGAGGTGCTCACGGCAGCCGGCGGACTCGGCGACGAACCGGTGGTCGGCGGGCTGGACGAGCTGTGGCGGCGGCGCATCATCCGCGAACACGGCACGACGGCCTACGACTTCAGCCACGACAAGATCCGCGAAGCGGTGTACAGCGCGCTGAGCCCGGTGCGGCGACGCTACCTGCACGGGCGGATCGCGCACGCCCTCGAGAACGCCTACGCCCACGACCTGGACAGCGTCAGCGGAAGCCTCGCCCGGCACTACGAGGAGGCCGGACGGATCGAGCAGGCGGTGGACGCCTACGCCCGCGCCGCGGACGTGGCGCAGCAGCTGTACGCGCACGGCGAGTCCGCCCGGCTCCTGACCCGCGCCCTGGAGCTGGTGCGGACCCGGCCCGAGTCGGCGCCGCGGTGGCACCGGGAGCTGGAGCTGTGCACGGCGTTGCTCGCGCCGCTGGTCGCCGGCGAGGGCTACGCCTCGCTGCAGATCCACCAGACCCACCAGCGCGCGCTGGTGCTCACCCGAACCCTGCGTGCCGAGCCCTCGCCGCCACTGCTGCGGTCGCTGGGACTGGGCAGCCTGGCGCTCGGTGACTTCGCCGCGGCGCGGGAGTACGGCGCCGCGCTGCGCGAGCGCGGGCAGCGGGACGACGACGACATTCTGCGCGTCGAGGGGGAGTATCTGCTCGGCGTCACCGCGTTCTGGGCCGGTGAGCTGACCGCCGCGCGCGACCACCTGGAACGGGCGGTGGCGACCTACCGCGACGAGAACCGCCGCGAGCACTTGCTCCGCTACGCGCAGGATCCCGCCGTGATCTGCCTGACCCGGCTGGCGCTGACGCACTGGTTCCTCGGCGACGAGCGGGCGGCGATCCGCGCCCGCGACCGCGGGCTGACGCGGGCGGAGGAGATCGCGCACCCGTACAGCCTGGCCACCTCACTGCTCTTCGCCTCGCTGCTCGCGCTGGACATGGGGGACGTGCCGGCGATGCGGCAGTACGTGGCACGCGGGAAGGAGGTGCTGCGGCTGGTGAGCGGCGCGCAGGTCGAGGCGGCCATCGCGGCCCTGGACGGCTACCTCCGGGTGCTTGACGGCGAGACCACGGCGGGCATCGCGGAGATCGAACGGATCCTCGACAACACCCGGCAACGGGACCAAGCCGCGCCCGGGCTGCGGTCTGCCCTGCTGCGCGTCCTGCTGGCCGCCTGCGACGCGGCCGGCGACGGGGACACCGGGATGCGCGCGGCCGCGGAACTGTCCGCGCTCACCAACTCGGCGGTCTGGCGCCCGGAGGCGGAACGTCTCCGGGCGAAGTTCCTCGCCGCCGGGCACCCGGCGAACGCCTGACGGAACGCCCGCGGAACGCCCCCGGGGCGAGGCTGGTGGACGAACCCGTTCCCAGGGAGGATGCCATGACCACCGAATACGACGCGATCGTCGTCGGCGCCCGGTGCGCCGGATCGCCGACCGCGATGCTGCTGGCCCGCCGCGGCTACCGGGTGCTGCTGGTCGACCGGGCCACCTTTCCCAGCGACACGCTGTCCACGCTGATCATCCAGCCGCCGGGGGTGGCCGCGCTGGCCCGCTGGGGGCTGCTCGACCGCGTGACCGCGACCGGCTGCCCGCCGCTGCGGACGTGGACGCTCGACTTCGGGGACGTCCGGCTGAGCGGGACGCCGCGCCCGGTGGAGGGCATCGGGACGGCGTACGCGCCGCGTCGCAGCGTGCTGGACAAGATCCTCCTCGACGCGGCCGCCGACGCCGGCGCCGAGGTCCGGCAACACTTCAATGTGGACGGACTGGTCGTGCGCGACGGCCGTGTGGCAGGGATCCGGGGTCACGGCGCGGATGGCCGCACGGTGACCGAGCGGGCCCGCGTCGTGATCGGCGCCGACGGCCGCACATCGCACGTCGCCAAGTGGGTGGGCGCGTGGCAGTACCACGACAAGCCCAGGTTGCAGTACGGCTACTACACGTTCTTCCGCGGCCTGCCGGTGGACGGCGTGGAGTTCGTCGTCCCGCCGGGCCGGGCGATGGGCGCGATCGCCACCAACGACGATCTCACGCTCGTCGTCTTCGGCCGGCCGGTCGCGGAGATGAAGGCGCTCAAGGCCGACCCCGAAGCCGCGTTCTGGGAGACGGCCGAGGCGGCGCCGGCCTTCGCCGAGCGGGTCCGCGCCGCGACCCGGGTCGAGCCGTTCGTCGGCGGCGGCGTGTGGAACTACTTCCGCACCCCGTACGGCCCGGGCTGGGCACTGGTCGGCGATGCGGGCTACAACAAGGACCCGGTCGTCCCCAAGGGCATCAGCGACGCGTTCGCCAGCGCCGAACTCTGCGCCGCGGCGCTGGACGACTACTTCACCGGCCGCCGCCCGTACGCGGACGCGATGGCGGAGTACCAGCGAGTGCGCGACGAGCGCGGGCTGCCGATCTACGAGTTCGCCACCGCGATGGCGACGATGGAACCGCCACCGCCCGAGATGCGGCACCTGTTCGCCGCGATCGAGGGCAACCAGGACGCGATGGACGAGTTCGTGAGCGTCCCCGCGGGCACCATCTCGCCCGACGAGTTCTTCGCACCCGGCAACATCGCCCGCATCCTCAACGGAGCGGCTGTGGCCGGCTGACATGTGTGTATAGCGTGTGTATGGCGAGGTTGAACGTCTACGTGCCCGATGAGCTGGCCGAACGCGCCAGGGCCGCGGACCTGAACGTATCCGCGCTGGTGCAGGCCGCGATCGCCGACGAGCTGCAACGCCGTGCCACCGACGCCTGGCTGGACGCCCTCCCGCCGCCGCGGCGAACAGTTTCACACCAGGTGGCTCTCGAGGCCTTGGACGGCGCCCGCGCTGCGCTGGCCGGTGCCGAGGATGAGTGACGCGCCGGCGGAAATCGCGGTCCTGGACGCGTCGGTGCTCGTGGACCTGCTGGCCGGCACCGACTACGCCCCCGCGGCGAGGAAACGCCTCGCCGGCACTGTCCTGCACGCGCCGGCGCACCTGGATGCCGAGGTCCTTGCCGCGCTGGGGCGGCTGGAGCGCGCCGGGAAGCTGTCCGCGTCTGAGGTCGACGCGGCGCTGAGTGCGCTGGCCACGATCCCGGTCACGCGCCATCCCGTTGTCGAACTCGCCGCCGGCGCCTGGGCACGCCGGTCTGATCTGCGCCTCGCTGATGCGCTCTACGTCGAACTCGCCGCGCGCCTGCACGCCCGGGTCCTCACCACCGACCACCGCCTCGCGCGGGCGACCTCCCTCGCCGACGGGATCAGCCAGTAGCCCGCGGCCGAGGGGCGCGGCGGATGGAACACCGGGGGAGCGGGCGCGCTCGGCACGTGTGGGCCCCCGGCGGGTGGGCGGATGTGCCAGCAGCGTCTCCTGAAACGAGCGGCCGGCGCTCGGCGACAACCTTCTCCACCACGCCGTGGCGGCGCGGGCTCAGATCCGCGCCGCGGTCACCAAACGGCTCAGGGCCGCCGCCGCCTCCCGCACGGCGGCGGCCCGTGCTTCGCCCTCGTCGCCGGTGAAGTCCTCGCTCCGGCCGCCCAGACTGAGCGTCGCCACCAGCGAGTCGTTCGCGCCCAGCACCGGCGCGGCCACCGCGGACACCCCGTCCAGGTAGTCGTCCCGGCTGAACGACACGCCCTCGGCCCGCACCTGGTCGAGGTAGGCCGCCAGCTCGTCGCGGTCCGAACGCGTCGTCGCGGTGAAGGCGGGCAGCGGGCCGTCGAGCACCCGGGCCCGCAGTTCCGGGTCGAACGCCGCCATCGCCACCGGCGCCGCCGCCGCGTGGTAGGGCAGCACCGCGCCGATCCCGATCGCGGCCAGCACCAGCGGCTTGCCGCCCTCGACCCGGTCGATGCACACCGCGCCCGCGTCGGCGGGAACCATCAGGAACGCGGTGTCTCCGAACCGCCCCGCCAGCTCCTCCAGCACCGGCCGCGCCGACTCGCGCAGGTCGAACTCGGCGAGCGCCGCCGCGCCGATGGTGAACACCGGCATCTGGATCCGGTAGGCCCCGGCGTGGTCGCGGTGCACCCAGCCGGCCTCGACGAACGAGCTCATCAGCCGGTGCACCGTGGGCTTGTTCAGCCCGCTCGCCGCGGTCAGCTCGGCGAGCGTGATCACCGGCCGGTCCGGGCCGAACTGGCCGAGCAGCTGGCACGCCCGCAGGACCGCGGTGACGGTCTCCCGGGTCCCGTTGCCCTCGGGCACCGCTTCAGCCACCGGCACCTCCTCCATCGCCCGCCCGGTTCGCCCCAGGTTATCCACCGGCGGCGAAGCACGTCTTGACACGCCCTGCCCCTCTCGCGCACAGTTTCGGAACGCGTATCGCATCACGATACACAGAGAGGTGAGTTGTGGAACTGCGCGAGATGATCTCCGACCGTCTGGTGTTCGCCCCCGGTGTCTGGGACGGGCTGACCGCCCGCCTCGCCGAACAGGCGGGCTTCTCCGCGCTGTGCGCCTCGGGCTTCGCGATCTCCGCCGCGCTCGGCTACCCCGACGCGGAGCTGTACACGATGTCGGAGAACCTGACCGCCGTCCGGACCATCCGGGAAGCCAGTGGCCTGCCCCTGATCGCCGACATCGACACCGGCTACGGCAACGCCGTCAACGCCGCCCGCACCGCCCGCCGCTTCGCCGACGCCGGGGTCGCGGCGGTCTTCCTCGAAGACCAGCGTTCGCCCAAACGCTGCCCGCTCATCCCCGGCGCCGAGGTCGAGCTGACCGACCTCGCCGAGGCCGAGGGCAAGGTCCGGGCCGTCAAGGACGCCGCCGGTGACATGCTCGTCATCGCCCGCACCGACGCCAAGGGCGAGGAGGCCCTGCGCCGCGCCGAAGCCTACGTCCGCGCCGGCGCCGACCTGATCATGCCGGTCACCAAGACCTTCACCACCGTCGAGGAATGGGCGCGCTGCCACGAAACCGTCGGCGTCCCGCTGATGGCCACCCTCACCGCCTCCGCGTGGACCGAACGCGAATTCACGCCCGAGGTCATGGAACAGATCGGGGTGCGCATCGCGCTGCTGCCGACCCAGGTCCTGATGGCCGTCACCGGCGCCGCGCAAGCCACGCTGCGCCGGCTCGCCGCGGGGGAGCCGCCCGCCGAGGTGAGCGCGGATGCCTTGCCACACCACGACTTCGTCGCCCTCATCGGCATGGACGAGATCGAGCGCCAGCAGCACAAGTACCTGCCGGCGGCGGTCTGACATGGGCCACACGATCGCCGAGAAGATCCTGGCACGCGCGGCCGGGCGCGACAGCGTCCGCGCGGGGGAGAGCCTGCCGGTCCGCCCCGACTACATGATCGCCTACGACTTCCCCGGCTACACCGACGTCATGTTCCGCCAGATGCACGACGACTTCGGCATCCGCGAGCTGGACGAGCCCGGCCGCTACGTCGTGTTCATCGACCACATGCTCACCAAAGGCAACGACAAGGAACAGCAGGTCCACCAGGTGACCCGCGACTGGTGCGAGTTCTACGGCATCGAGCTGCACGAGGCGCGCGGCATCGGCCACCAGGTCATGGCCGAACTCGGCTACGCCCTGCCCGGCAACTTCCTCATCCACTTCGACGGCCACATCTCCGGCGCGGGCGCGTTCGGCGCGCTCGGCTGGGGCGTGCGCCGCGACCTGCTGGAAGCGTGGGTGTCCGGGCAGATCTTCCTCGACGTGCCCGCCACCACCCGCTTCGAGCTGACCGGCGAATTCGCGCCCGGCGTGGACAGCCGGGACCTGGTGCACCAGATCATCGCCGACCACGGCGCCGACGGCTGCGCCCACCAGGTCATGGAGTACGCCGGGCCGGGCGCGCGGGCGATGTCCATCGACCGCAGGCAGGGCCTGTGCGGCATGGCGATGTTCACCGGCGCGGTGTCGGCGGTGTTCGAACCGGACGACGCGGCGCTGGCCTACGCGCGCCGGGTCGCCCGCACCGGGTTCACCCCGCAGCAGCCGGACGCCGACGCCGACTACGCCGCCGTGCACTCCTACGACCTGTCGCAGGTGCGCCCCCGGGTCGTGCTGCCCGGTTCGGCCCGCGCGGCCAACACCCGCGACGCCGCAGAACTCGCCGGCACCCCGGTCACCAAAGCGTTCATCGGATCCTGCGCCAGCGGCCGGATCGAGGACATCCGCGCGGCCGCGCTCGTCCTCGACGGGCGGCAGGTCGCGCCCGGCGTCGAACTCAACGTCGTCCCGACCTCCGAGGCGGTGCACCGCCAGGCCGAGGAGGAAGGCCTGTTCGACGTGCTGCGCGCCGCCGGGGCGAAGATCGCCCGGTCCAGTTGCGACTTCTGCTTCGGCTACCAGAAACCGTTGCAGGACGGCGAGAACTGCATCTCCACCGGGGTGCTCAACATCTCCGGCCGGATGGGCAGCACGCAGGCCAACATCTACCTGGGCTCGGCCTTCACCGTCGCCGCGAGCGCGGTCGCGGGCGCCATCAGCTCCGCCGAGGAGGTGGGACGCTCGTGAGCGCCGCGCGGGACTACCCGCCCCCGCCGGACGTCATCCGCGGCCGGGTCGCCTGGGTCTTCGGCGACGACTTCGACATCGACCTGGTCATCGGCGTCGAGAACATCAAGTCCTACGACGCGGACTTCCTGCGGGGCAAGGTGATGCGGGCCTACGACCCCGGGTTCGCCGACCGCGTCCGGCCCGGCGACGTCATCGTCGGCGGCCGGAACTTCGGCTACGGCCACCCGCACTACCCGCCGATGGTCGCGCTGCGCGACCTCGGCATCGCCGCCGTGATCGCCGAATCGTTCTCCCCGGGGTTCTGGCGCGGCGAGACCTACAACGGCGTCCCGCTGATCACCGTGCCCGGCATCGCCGCCGCCGTCACGACCGGCGACGCCATCGCGCTGGATTGGCGCGCGGCCACCGTGGACCTCGGTGACGGCCGCGTCCTGCACGGCACCCCGCCCAGCCCGCGAGTCGTCCGCGTCATCGAAGCGGGCGGATCGCTCAAGCTGCTGCTCGCCGAACACGCCCGGACCTGAGAACCGCCCCACCGCTCAACGAGGAGCCGACATGGCCGAAACCACCGCCCGCGCGGGCACCTCCGCCCCGACCCGCACCCCGTCCGCGCGCCGCGCCGCGATCGCCGGTGGTGTGGGCACCCTGATCGAGTACTACGACTTCAGCGTCTACGCCTTCCTCGCGGTCACCCTCGGGCCGCTGTTCTTCCCCAGCGACCAGCCCGCCGTGTCGGTGCTGCTGACCCTGGCCGTGTTCGGCTCGGCCTACGTGATGCGGCCGCTGGGCGGCTGGTTCTTCGGCAGGCTCGGCGACCGCCGCGGACGGCGGCACGCGCTCGTCGTCACCGTCGTGACGATGGGCGTGTTCTCCGGCGTGCTGGGGATCCTGCCCAGTTACGCCTCGGTCGGGGTGATCGCGCCGGTGCTGCTGGTGCTCGTCCGGCTCGCGCAGGGCTTCTCGGCAGGCGGCGAGATCGGCGGCGCCGCGACCTACGTGGCCGAGTCCGCGCCGCCGGGCAAGCGTGGGCTGTTCGGCTCGCTCACCCCGGTCGGCTCCACGCTCGGGTTCTCCGTCGCCGCCGCCGTCGTCGGGCTGATGACCGCGGTGACCACCACCGAGCAGATGTCCGCGTGGGGCTGGCGCGTGCCGTTCCTGATCTCGCTGCCGCTGGCCGTGATCTGCCTGTGGGTGCGGGTGCGGCTGGAGGACACCGCCGAGTTCGCGGAGATGGCGCAGCGGGCCGAGGTCGTGCGCAGCCCGCTGCTCGCGGTGGTCAAGGAAAAGCCGCTGTCGGTGCTGCGCGTCATCGGCATCGCGATCGCCATGAACGGCACCGGCTACATCGGGCTCACCTACTTCTCCACCTACCTGATCCAGACCCAGGGGTTCAGCAAGCAGGCCGTGTACTGGGCGTCGGCGATCGGGATCGCGCTGGCGTGCGCCACCTACCCGCTCGCCGGGATGCTCACCGACCGCTTCGGGCGCAAACCCGTGCTCATCACCGCCTACGTCGCCTACCTGGTGCTGGCCTGGCCCGCGTTCGCGCTGCTCGGCGCCACCTCCAGCATCGTGGTCGTCACCGCGATCTACGTGGTCTACATGGCGGTCAACGGGCTCGCGCAGGTGCCGGCGTTCCCGCAGTTCACCGAGCTGTTCCCGCGCCGCATCCGCTACACCGGAGTGGCGCTGGGCTTCAACGTCGGCACGATCATCGCCGGCGGCTCGGCCCCCTACGTCGCGGCGCAGCTCGTGGAGAGCACCGGCAACCCGATGTCGCCCGCGTTCTGGGTGCTCGGCGTGGCGGTGGTCGGCCTGATCACGGTGCTGACCCTGCGCGAGACCGGTCGCGACCGGCTGCCGGTCTGATGATCATCCGCAGTCCGTTCCCGGACATCGACATCCCGGACGTCACGCTCACCGAGCTGCTGTTCTCCGGCGAACCGTCCGCCGCGCCCGCCCTGATCGACCCCGAGGGGCGGGTGACGACCCGGCGGCAGCTGGACGAGTCGGTCCGCCGGATCGCCGCCGGACTGCACGCCCACGGCATCGGCCGGGGCTCGGTGGTCGGGCTGTTCGCGCCCAACTCGCCGGACTGGGTCGCCGCGTTCCACGGCATCCTGCGCGCCAACGCGATCGTGACCAGCGCGAACGTGTTGTATACAGCCGATGAACTGGCGCACCAGCTGGCCGATTCCGGCGCCTGCCTGCTGGTCACCACCGCGGACCTGCTCGACGTGGCCGAGGCGGCCGCGGCGAAGGCCGGCATCGAGGAGGTGCTGACGCTGGACGACGCGCCGGGACGCCCGCGCCTCGACGCGCTGCCCGGCGGGGAGCCGCCGCCGCTGGTGACCGGGCCCGGCGACGTCGCGGTGCTGCCGTACTCCTCCGGCACGACCGGCCGCGCCAAGGGTGTCGTGCTGACGCATCGGAACCTGGTGGCCAACGTGCTGCAGTTCTCCCGCATGGGCCGCACCGCGCCCTCGACGGTGCTGCTGGCAGTGCTGCCGTTGTTCCACATCTACGGGATGACCGTGCTGATGAACCACGCGCTGCACCAGCGGGTCCCTCTGGTCACGATGCCGCGGTTCGACCTGGCCGGGATGCTCCGGCTGATCGAGCGGCACCGCGTCACCAAGCTCTACATCGCGCCGCCCACCGCGGTGCTGCTGGCGAAGAGCCCGCTCGTCGACGGGGCCGATCTGTCCAGTGTGGAGCTGGTGTTCAGCGGCGCGGCGCCGCTGGACGGCGACCTGGCGCGGGCGGTCGCGAACCGGCTGGACTGCAAGATCCTGCAGGGCTACGGGATGACCGAGATGTCGCCGGTGTCGCACGCCATTCCCGAGGACCGCCCGGACACCGATCCGGCGAGCGTCGGGTACGCGCTGCCCAACGTCGAATGCCGGCTCGTCGACTCCGCCGGGCGGGACGCCGACCGGGGCGAGCTGTGGGTGCGCGGACCGAACGTGATGACCGGCTACCTGAACAACCCGGCGGCGACGGCGGCCACCCTCGACGCCGACGGCTGGTTGCACACCGGCGACATCGCGACCGTGACGGGAGACGGCGTGTTCACCATCGTCGACCGGGTCAAGGAGCTGATCAAGTACAAGGGCTACCAGGTGCCGCCCGCCGAGCTGGAGGCGCTGCTGCTGACCCACGAGGGAATCGACGACGCCGCCGTGGTCGGCGTGCCGGACGAGGAGGGGGAGGAGATCCCGAAGGCGTTCGTGGTCCGCCGCCCCGGCGCCCGGCTGGACGCCGCGGAGGTCATGAGCTACGTCGCGGCGCGGGTGTCACCGCACAAGAAGGTGCGGCGCGTCGAATTTCTCGACGCCATCCCGAAATCCGCGTCCGGCAAGATCCTGCGAGCGGTCCTGCGGCGCCGGCCGGCAGTGCAACAGGTGCCTTCGGGGACTCAGCCCGGACCGCCGGGATGGGCGAGGTCGTAGGCGCGGGAGACCTTCTGCGGCACAACCATGCGCCACGCGTCCACGACGAGCTCGCGGGCCTCGGCCGGTTCCAGCGCGGCGAGCACGGCGCGGACCCAGTTGAACCGCATGTCCGACTGGGCGGGCATCCGGAACTTCTCCGGCTCGCCGGCGACGAGCGCGGCGCGTTCCTCCTTCGGGAACGCGAACTCCATCACCGTCTCGTCGGCGGAGAACGCGACGTAGACGATCTGCCCGACCCGGAACTTCAGCCGGCCGCGCACGTAGACCGGATACGAGCGCTCGAGCTCCGTGCCGAGCGCGCGAACGTCGTCGAGCACCGCCATGACGCACCTCCCCAGCCGGAAACCGGCCATCGTAGTCTCCTCGGGCGGGTCGCGCTTTAGGATCGGGGCGCGGACACCACCGAAGGAGGGGGGTTGGGCGGCGGCCAGGTCGAGACGGAGTTCCTGCGGTCGCTCGGCCAGTTCAGCGGCCTGGTGCGGGGCATCGCCCTCGCCGTGCTCAGCGTCTTCGGCGTCCTGTCCACCCCCACGGCCGCGCTGCCGCTGGCCTTCGCCCTGCTGGGGCTCGCCCTCGTCAGCGGCGTGGCGGACTGCCACCACGCGCTCACCGGCCGCGGCGGCGCGCTCGCCTGCGTCCTGACCGTTGCCAGAGCGGCCGCGATCATCGCGACGCAGCCGTGGACGGTGCCCGGGCTGTGGGCGCCCAACGTCCTGACGATCACCGGGATCACCATGCAGTGGCAGTGGCCGCCGCGGGTCACCGTGCCGGTCCTGACCGGGCTGCTGGCGCTGGAAGCCGCGGTGATCGGTGTCGCCGACGCGGCGCCGACCCTGTTCCGGGTGGTGCTGGAGTCCACGCTGGCGTGGCTGGCGTTCGCGTTGCTGGTGCGCGTCACCCGCTGGATCGAGCGGGTGCGGGACCGGCAGGCGGCGCTGGAACGGGCCGAGACCCTGGCGCTGGAGCGGCGGCGGCAGGAACGGGAGTACCTGGCGCTGCTGCACGACACGGCGTCCGCGACGTTCCTGATGGTCGCGCTGCACGACGCGGAACCGGAGGCGGTCGCGGGGTACGCGCGGCGGGATCTCGCGCTGCTGACGGGCGAAACCGGCGGCCCGGCGGCGCACGACAGCCTGGTGGACCTGGAAGCCGCGCTGCGGGGTGTCCTGGCGCAGAGCGCACTCCGGGTCGATCTCGCCTGGACACCGGTGCCGCTGCTGCCCGCGTCCGTCGCCCTGGCGGTGACGCGCGCGGTGCGGGAGGCGCTGGTCAACGTCGAACGCCACGCGGGGGTGACCGAGGCGCGGGTCGCCGTCGCGCCCCACCGGCACGGTGCCGTGGTCACCGTGCGCGACGAGGGCGCCGGGTTCGAGCCGGAGTCGGTGCCCGGGCACCGGCGCGGCATCCGCGGATCGCTCGTCGAACGCATGGCGACGGCAGGCGGCAGTGCGACCGTGACCTCCCGGCCCGGCGCCGGGACGACCGTGCGGCTGGTGTGGCCGGATGACTGACCAGGTCCTGCTGGAGCGGGTGCTGACCGCGATCCGGATCGTGCTGCTGGGCACCACGGCGGTGCTGCAGACGACCATGTCCGGGGCGGCCCTGTTCGGCAACCGCTCCGCCTACCACCCGTTGTGGCTCGCCGAGGCCGCGTTCGCCGTGCTGGCGCTGGTGCTCGTGGTCAGCGCGGGCTGGATCCTGCGCGGCCGCCGCGTGCCGGCCGGGGTCGCGCTGCCCGCCGCGGGCGTGGTGCTGCTCGCCTCCGCCTCGGCGACCGCGACCACCCCGCCCGAGTGGTACCTGCTGACCCGGCACTGGGCGTTCGGTCTGGTCGGCTGGCACCTGCTCGTGCTGCTGCTCGAACGGACCCGGCCGTTGCTGGCCGCCTTCGCGCTGCACGCCACGCTCGGCACCACCCAGTTCCTGCTGGTGGTGCCCCTGGACCGGGTCTCGCTGGGGGAGACCGCCATCGCGATCGTGAGCGTGCTCGGGTTCCAGGTCGCGATCGGGCTGATCACGCAAGTGGTGCTGCGCCGGCTCCGCGCGATGGCCGGCGTGCTGCGCGAACGGGACCGGGCCGCCACCCGCGCCGCGCTCGCCGAGCAGTGGGAGCACGACCAGCGCGTCCGCGCCGCGGAACAGCTCGGCACCCTCCTGCCGCTGCTCGCCGGGCTCGCCGACCGCACGCTCGACCCGCGCGCGGACGAGGTGCGCCACCAGTGCGCGCTCGCCGCGGCCCGGCTGCGCCGGCTGTTCGCGGAGAACGACGACGTGCCGGACCCGCTCGTGCACGAGCTCGCCGCGGCGATCGACGTCGCCGAGCGCCGCGGGGTGGTGGTGTCGTTCGCGGTCAGCGGGGAGGCGGTGCCGGTGCCCACGCACGTGCGCCGCGCGCTGGCCGATCCGGTGCTGACCGTGTTGTCGGCGGCGGGCACGCGGGCCAGGGTGAGCCTGTTGCGCACCGCCGGGGAGGTCCGGCTCGCGGTGATCGCCGATCGTGCCGTCATGGCCGGGAGCCCGCCGCGTTCCCCCGACGTCGAAGTCGTGCTGCACACCCACGGCGACCGGACCCGCTTGGAGGCGAAATGGCAGGTGACGAGCTGACCGCGGTGGTCGTGGACGACCACCCGGCGGTGCGGGCGGGCGTCGCGCACTGGCTCGCGTCGGGCAGCCCGCCGATCCGCACGGTCGCCGAGGGGGACGACGTGCGGGTCGCGTGGCTCGACGGCGCGGACGCCGACGTGGTGATCCTCGACCTGCACCTCGGCGGCACCACGCCCGCGCTGGGTGACCTGCGGAGGCTGGCCGCCGCGGGGCGGCGCGTGGTGGTGTACTCGATGCGCGCCGACGACGACATCGCGCTGCAGTGCCTCGAACTGGGCGCGCTGTCCTACCTCACCAAGGCCGAGGGCGCCGAGCACCTGGTGGAAGCCGCCCGCGCGGCGGCAGGCGGGCGGCCGTACACGCCGCCGTCGCTGGCGGGCGCGCTCGCCGGTGACCGCTCCGCGAACCGGCCCGCGCTGTCGGCCAGGGAAACCGAGGTGCTCGTGGAGTGGTTCCAGTCGGAGTCCAAGGACTTCGTCGCCCACCGCCTCGGGATCTCGCAGAACACGGTGAACTCGCACCTGGAGCGGATCCGCGTCAAGTACGCCCAGATCGGCCGGGAGGCGCCGACGAAGGCCGCGCTGGTGGCGCGGGCGATCCAGGACGGCTTGATCAGCGTCGACGACCTGTGAGTCCTGTGGTGCGAACGGCCCACACGACGGATGGTCCGGGCGGGTTAACGTCCGCGTGAGGGGGCTCGCCGGACCGGGAGCCGAGGACGTTTCAGGGGTGGCGTGTGCGGTCGAGGGGCGTGCTGCGGCTGGTTGCCGCGGCCGTGCTGGCGGTTCTGGTGACCTCGTGCGCAGGGGAGGACGAGGAACCGGAGCGGCCGCGGGCGACGGTCAATCCCGCGTTGCCCGCGGCCACCGCGCTCACCGACCCGGCCACCCCGGTCCCGGCGGGCGCTTTCGGCGTGGTCAAGCTGCACGCCGGCAGTGACACCCCGCCGGACAGCGTGCTGGCGCTGCGGATCGGCAAGGTGCGGCGCGGCGAGGCCGGTGACTTCCGGGACGTGCGGGGGCTCGGTGCGAGCACGCAGGCGGTGCGCGATGCGGTGCCGTACTACGTGAACGTCCACTTCGCCGTCCTGGCGGGCGATCCGCACGCGAACCCCCTCACGAAGATCACCGCGACCGACCCGGCGGGGGGCTACGCGCACGCGCTGAGCGTGCCCCGCTCGCTGGAGAAGTGCGAGGATCCCCCCACCGAGCAGGGCGTCACCGAGTTGCGGGCCGAACAGGTGCGTTGTGCCGTCCTGTACTTCGACGATCCCGCGGCCGTCCCGGCCGGGTTCGTCTACGTCGACCGCACGGCCTATCCGGAGGGCGACCACGCCGTCCGGTTCGCGGCCTGAGGTTCTTTCCACACGAGGAGTTCCATGAAGCACGTCCGTTCCGTCCTGCTGGCCGCCCTGGTGGCTCCGGTGTTGCTGACCGCGTGCGGCAGCGACGACGAGTCCGCCGCGCCGGCGCCGAGCACCACGACCGCGCCGAGCAGCGCCTCGGCCGAGTCGTCGCAGCCGTCTGCGCCGGCGAGTCCCGCGGCGGCGGGGGAGACGACCGCGCCGGGCAGCGAGCTCAAGGTGGGGGAGCGGGCGGTGGTGCCGTTCGAGTACGGCAACTCGAAGTCGGGCACCATCGCGATCACCGTGACCGCCATCGAGCGCGGGGAGAACGCGGACCTGGCGGCCTTCGGCGACCGCGCGAAGGGGCTCACCCCGTTCTACCTGCGTGCGACGGTGGAGAACGTCGGCGGCACCGACCTGTCCTACAGTTCGGTGCGCCTGCGCGGCCTCGGCGCGGACGGGCGCTCGACGGGCGTGATCATCAGCGGGGACACCGCCAAGTGCGAGTCGGAGAGCGCCGACCGGTCGTTCACGACCGCGGGCGCGAAGTACGAGACGTGCGTGCTGACCGCTGCGCATGAGGGCGCCAGCGTGACCGCGGCGGAGTTCAGCGACGGCGACGCGTACGAGGATTCGCCGGTGGTCTGGAAGGGCTGAGCCTGCCGTCTTCGGGGCCGGGTGGAGGGCACTCCACCCGGCCCCTTCTGCATGCTGCCTGTTCAGTCGTCCGCGCGTAGTCCGGCGAAGGCGGCGTCGATCGCCGCGGTGGCTGTCGCCGGGTCGGTTCCCGTGCGAGTCAGGAGCGAGGTTCCCTGAGCGAGGACGAGCAGGAGCTGCGCCTGCGCTTCGGGTGGGGACGCGGTGCTGACTTCCCCGCGTTTCTGGGCCTGCCGGAGCGGCTCGATCAGCAGGTCGGCGAACCGGGCGAACGCGTCGGTGACGAGGGCGGTGGCTTCGGCGTCGTGGGGGACGAGCTCCGCGATGGTGTTGCCCATCATGCAGCCGTGCGGCGCCTGCGGATCGGACGCGACGGTTCCGAGTTGCGCGGGCATCACCAGGACCTCGCGCAACGCGGGAAGCAGCGGGACCTGCGTGAGCGCTGACCGGAGGGTCTTCTCGTACTCGGCCCAGTACAGCTTCACCGTCTCGAAGTACAGCCGGCGCTTGTCGCCGAACGCGGCATACAGGCTCCCGCGTTCGAGTCCCACGCCATCGACGAGCGCCTGGATCGAGGTTCCGCCGTAGCCCGACGCCCAGAAGATGCCCTGCGCCGTGGCCAGCGCTTCCGCCGGGTCGAACGCTCTTGGCCGTCCTGTCCTTGCCATGTCCCCAGTCTACGACTTCTTGACTGCGCGTTCAAGAAGTCGTAGGGTCGCGGACGACTTCTGGAACGCTTGCACGGAAATCGGGGCGTTCCCCGGTACAGACAGGAACCACCATGAAAGACCTGCGCACCTACGGTGCCTACGCCGTCGTCACCGGAGCGTCCTCCGGCATCGGCGAGCAGTTCGCGCGGCAGCTGGCCGCCGCGGGCGTGAACCCCGTCCTCGTCGCACGCCGAAAAGACCGCCTCGAGGCGCTGGCCGCGGAGCTCTCCGGCGCCTACGGCGTCGACAGCAAGGTCGTCGCGCTCGATCTCCTCGACGACGGCGCGGTCGACGAGCTGTCGAGGCAAGTCAGCGCCCTGGACGTCGGGATGGTCGTCGCGAACGCCGGCATCTTCCACGCCGGTCCGTTCGTGGGCAACGAGCTGTCCGACGAGCTGGATGTGCTCACCCTCGACGGGGTGCTGCCTATGCGGCTGGCGCACCGGTTCGGGCGGGAGTTCGTCGGCCGCCGTCGCGGAGCGCTGATCCTGGTGGCGTCGAGCCTCGCGGCCAGCCCGGTGCCCTTCCAGGCCAACTACGCCGCGGTGAAAGCGTACGTGCTGTCGCTCGGGCAGGCGCTCAACCACGAGTGGAAGAAGCACGACGTCGACGTCCTCGTCGTCTCCCCGGGGCCGACGCGGACCGAGGGGCTGGACAACGCGGCCGGCATCGACTTCGGCAAGCTCAGCGGGCGCAAGATGGACCCCGCCGTGGTCGCGCGCACGGCGCTGCGGCAGCTCGGCCGGAAGGCGCACGTCATTCCCGGCCTGATGAACAACCTCGCCGACGTGGCTGGGAAGTACCTGCTGCCGCGGTCGACGTCGGTCCGGTTGTACGGGCGGATCATCGAGCAGGCCCTCACCGGACCGGGGACCGCGGCATGAGCCGGGCCGTCCTCCGTGAACAATTCGGCGGGCCGGAAGTGCTTCAGGTGCGCGAGGTTCCCGAGCCCCATGCCGGTCCGGGCGAGATCCGCGTCGCCGTCCGCGCGGCCGGGCTGAACCCGGTGGACTGGCAGATCGCCGGTTCCGCCCGCCATGCGGCGAGGTTCGGCATCACCGGGCCGTCCGGTTTCGGCTGTGATTTCGCCGGCGTCGTGGACGAGGTCGGGCCGGGTGTCACCGAGTACGCCCCGGGCGACCGCGTGTATGGCGGGGTCCTGGTCGGCGCCGTCGCCGATTACGTCGTGCTGCGCGTGCCGCCGGCGCCGCCGAACCTGGTGCTGCGCACCCCCGACGGCATCGACGACGCCACCGCGGCGGCGCTGCCCACCCCCGGGCTCACCGCGGCAGCCGCCCTCGACGCGATTCGCGTCGGTCCGTCGGACACCGTCCTGGTCGGCGGCGCCGCCGGCGGTGTGGGGGTTCTGGCCGCGCAGCTCGCCCGCTTGGCCGGCGCGTCCGTGATCGGTACCGCGTCCCCGGGAACGTTCGACTTCCTGAAGCGGCTCGGCGCCGTGCCGGTGGCCTACGGCGCCGGCCTCGCGGACCGGGTACGCGCACTCGCCCCGGACGGCATCACCGCCGCAACCGACCTGCACGGCACGGAAACCGCCGAGACAGCCCTCGCGCTCGGCGTGCCACCGGCGCGAATCTCGACCATCGCCGCGGACGGTCGGCTTCCGGGCGTGCACGCGACCGGAGCCTTCGCAGCGGAACCGGCCGCGCTGGAGCGCATCGCCGACTTGGTCGCTACCGGAGCCGTCACCGTGCCCATCGCGGAGTCGTTCCCGCTCGACCGGACCCGGGAAGCCGTCGCGCTGCAGGCGGGCGGCCACGTGCACGGGAAGATCGTCGTGACGCCGTGACCGTTCGGGCCCATGTGGCAGGACGCCTCCAGCCCCCCGACGACCGCTCCGGAAGGGCGCCGATTGACGCTCTCGGCGGCTCACCCTCCGTGCCGTCGGAGACGGGGTCCTGCTGGGAGCGGGCTTCCTCTCGAGCCGATCACCGAAGCCGTTGGTGAGTTCGTTCGGACCCGGCGGCTGCCAGGTGTTGCGCCCTGGAGGGATCTGCCCATGCTGAGCGAGCCGGTCGAAGACCTCCGGCCTCCCCAAGCCCGGTGACATCACCCCCGGATCCGCCGGGGCTGGTGGAAAGGGGCTGCCGCCTCCGGAAG